>JAJXVA010000188.1 GCA_021782435.1 Pseudomonadota bacterium | reverse complement strand
TTCCGATCTGGCATCGACCATTACGCCCGACCCGACGATGCCATGGCCACCGCCCGGCTGCACCGCAACTTCCAGGGCTACACCACCGACGAGGCCGATGCCTTGATCGGCTTCGGCGCGTCCGCCGTATCCTGCCTGCCAGGTGGCTTCACTCAGAACGCCCCCCGCGCGCGCGAATACAAGCAATCCGTCGCGGCGGCGGGGTTCGCCACCATCCGCGGCGCCGCGCTCGACCCCGAAGACCGCGCCCGCGGCTACGCGATCGAGCGCATCCTGTGCGATTTCGCGCTCTCGCGCGCGGCTCTGCGCCAGGCGTTCGGCCCCGACGCCGCGGCGGTCGAGGCCCTGGCCGACGCGGTGCTGCGCGATTCCCCGCCCAACTGGCTCGACCCGACCGAGGACGGGTTCCGCCTGACCGAGGCCGGCCGCCCCTATGCCCGCCTCATCGCCTCCCGCTTCGACAGGTATTTCGACCGCGAAGGCCATGGCGGCCGTCATTCCCCGGTCATCTGAGGCGCATCATTGCGCGCATGGCTCGCGCCGCATCCGCGCGCCATGCGCCCGCGATCCGCTTCCTCGATTGACCGGGTTCAGACCCCTGGCTAGCGTTTTGCCAGTCACGTCACCCTGAATTACCCCATCGAGGTCACCATGTCCGGTCGTCTGTCGCTTGCCGCGCTGGCGCTTGCCGCGGCGCTTCTGTCGCGCGCGCAGGCCCAAACCCTCACGCCGCTGGTCAATGCCCCACCGGCCGATGGCATCGTCTATGGCTATCTCATGACCAACGGCCAGGTATTGCTGCAAGGCGGTAATCTCTCCGACTGGTACACCCTCACCCCCGATGCCAATGGCAGCTACATCGATGGCACCTGGGCCCAGGTCGCCAGCCTGCCCGCGCCCTACGCGCCCGATGCCACCAGCGGCGCCGTCCTGCCCGATGGCCGGGTCCTCGTCACCGGCGGGGAATACAATGGCGGCAGCTTCGCGCTCGACACCGAAAGCGCGGTCTACGATCCCGCCCAGGATAGCTGGAAAGTCTTCGCCGGCCCCAAAGGCTGGACCGATATCGGGGATTCGCCCGCCACCATCCTGGCCAACGGCCAGCTCCTGCTCGGGGAAAAAACCACCCAGGCCCTGGCTCTGCTCGATGCGCGCACCCTGACCTGGAACCTGCTGGCCCCGTCGGGCAAGGCCGATGTCAACGCCGAGGAAGGCTATACCCTGATGCCGGACGGATCGGTCCTGACGACCGACGTCACCAACGCCCCGAACGCCGAGCGTCTCGATACCGCGACCTGGACCTGGACCAGCCTCGGCAGCACCCAGGTCAACCTGAAATTCACCTGGCAAGGCATCAACGCGCGGCCCATTCCCTGGCATTACCGGGGTAAAACCTATTACTACACCCCGGCCGGGGAAATCGGGCCGAACATCCTCCGCCCGGATGGCACGGTGTTCGCCGCCGGCGCCATCAACACCGTGCCCAAGCGGGCCTATTACGCCCACACCGCGGTCTATGTCCCGGGCGCCACGCCAGGCGGCACCGGCACCTGGCATGTCGGCCCGAATTTCCAGCATAACGACGACGCGGGCGATCAGTTCGCGGTATTGCTGCCCAATGGTAACGTGCTGGTCCAGGCCAATGTCGGCGGCTACGACAAAACCCGCGCCGAGCGCGCCCAACGCATCGCCACCCTCGCGCGCCGCCACATCGCCTTCGCGGCCAACAGCTGCCCGGGCGTGCCGCCGTTTCATCTCTATGAATTCAACGGCAAATCCCTCACCCTCGAGCCAACCACGCTGAACACCTGCGGCGTTTCCCCCAATATGCTGGTCCTGCCAGATGGCGGCACCCTGATCGGCGGCTTCACAATCTACACCTCCACGGGCGCGCCGCTTCCGGCCTGGGCGCCCACCATCGCCACGGTGCCCGCGACCCTCACCCACGGCACCACCGCAACCCTCAGCGGCACCCAACTCACCGGGCTGTCGCAGGCGAATGCCTTCGGTGATGAATTCGGCGCGCCCACCAATTACCCGCTGGTCCGCGTCACCAACACCGCGACCGGCCATGTCGTCTATTGCCGCACCCATGACTGGTCGAACGCGGGTGTCGCCACCGGCGCAACGCGCGTCACCACCGCGTTCGATATTCCCGCAACCATCGAGACCGGCGCCAGCACGCTCGAGGTCGTGGCCAACGGCATCGCCTCGGCCCCGGTCGCGGTCACGCTGCAATAGGAAAGCCCCGCCGGGGGCGCCAGCCCCCGGTTATCTTGGGCAAAAGTGCCGCCGGGGGCGCCAGCCCCCGGTTATCTTGGGCAAAAGTGCCGCCGGGGGCGCCAACCCCCGGTTATCTTGGGCAAAAGTGCCGCCGGGGGCGCCAACCCCCGGTTATCTTGGGCAAAAGTGCCGCCGGGGGCGCCAACCCCCGGTGAGGCTCCGCCCCCTCCGGCCTATTGCCCTTTCGCCCGCAGCGACGGTTTCAAAATACTGTAAGTGGCAATGGTCCGGGCCTTACCCAGCACATGGCCCTTCATCGCCGCCATCAGGTCATCACGGGTAAAGCCGCCATCGAGCGGCAAATGCGCCACGTCGAGCGCATAGAGCGTAATCTCGTAGCCATGCGGCTTGAGGTCGATGGAGGGCGGGCAGGGCCCGTCATAGCCGGCATGCACCCCGTTATGGCGCGCATCCTCGCTGAGCGCGAACGTGAAATCATTGGCCCCGCGCACGCCATACCGGGTGCGAATCGGCGGCTTGCCATGCGCCACCGGGCCATCGCCATCGGCGCCTTCGGGCAGGGCGCGCAGCCCCGGCCCCATGTCGGCCAGCAGCCAGTGCACGAATATCTGCCGCTGCGCGCTCACCGGCACGCCGGTCCTGGTCTCGGCTTCGGTCATGCGCGCCGGCACATCCGGGTCGATCATGGTCAACGCGAAGCTTCGCGTGCCGGCCGGCACGCCCGACCAGGTCAGTGGCGGGCTGATATCGCTGCCCGGGTGAATGTGCTGGTCCGCGCCGCGGGTGCAGAACGAATATCGGGCCGGCATCGGCTGGCCATCGGGCACGCCCGGCAGGGTCAGGGTGAATTGGGCCGCGAGCGCGGCGCCGGGCAGGCTCATGGCCAATACTCCGGCCAGGCCAAGTCGGGAAAATGGCATGCACGCCTCCGTGTAACAGTCCGGAAATCGGCCCCGATCAACACCCAATGCGGGCGCGCGGGCAAGCCCCGCACTGGACCAAAAGCCCTGCCTGGCGTTATGCCGCGCTGCCCCGCCCTCTCAACCGCGCGTGACGGATCCCCACCATGGCCGGCCATTCCCAGTTCAAGAACATCATGCACCGCAAGGGCGCGCAGGACGCGAGACGCGCCCGCGCCTTCGCCAAGCTGATCCGTGAAATCACGGTCGCCGCCCGCCAGGGCCTGCCCGACCCCAACAGCAACCCCCGCCTGCGCGCCGCCATGGCCGCCGCCCGCACCGCCAACATGACCCGCGACACGATCGAGCGTGCCATCCGGAAAGCCACCGGCGCCGGCGGCACCGAGGATTACGTCGA
This sequence comes from Pseudomonadota bacterium, assembly GCA_021782435.1. Taxonomy (GTDB): domain Bacteria; phylum Pseudomonadota; class Alphaproteobacteria; order Acetobacterales; family Acetobacteraceae; genus JAJXVA01. Next base: position 857 of record JAJXVA010000188.1, on the reverse strand, counting down.
GGTCCGCTACGAGGGGTACGGGCCGGCCGGCGTCGCCATCATCGTCGAGGCCCTGACCGACAACCGCAACCGCACCGCCGCCGATATCCGCGCCGCCTTCGGCAAGCACGGCGGCACGCTCGGCGAAACCAACTCCGTGTCCTTTCTGTTCAACCGGCTGGGCGTCATCCGCTACCCCGAAAGCGTCGCTGGCGCCGAGACCATGCTCGACGCCGCGATCGAGGCCGGGGCCGAGAACGTCGAAAGCCACGCCGATGGCCACGAGATCACCACGGGGCTGACCGACATGTTCGCGGTCCGCGACGCGCTCGAGGCCCGGTTCGGCCCGCCCGAGCAGGCGAAGCTCGACTGGCGCCCGACCACGCTGGTCCAACTCGACGCCGAACCCGCCGCCGCCGTGCTCAAGCTGCTCGACGCGCTCGAGGACAACGACGACGTCCAGAGCGTCTATGCCAATTTCGACATCGCCGAGGACGTGTTGGCCACCCTGTCCGCGGCATGACGCGCATTCTCGGCATCGATCCCGGGCTGCGGTTCACCGGCTGGGGGGTGATCGATGCCGAGGGCAACCGGCTGCGGCACATCGCCGACGGGGTGATCGCGACCGATTCCGGCCTCGGCGTGCCCGAACGGCTGTGCACCCTGCACCAGGCCCTGTCGCGCCTCCTCGCCGAACACGCCCCCGAGGAGGCCGCGGTCGAGGAAACCTATGTCAACGTCAACGGCACCGCGACCCTCAAGCTCGGCTACGCGCGCGGCGTGGCCCTGCTGGTGCCGGCGCTCGCGGGCATCAGGGTGCATGAATACGGCGCCAAGAAAGTGAAACTCTCGGTGGTCGGCAACGGCGCCGCGAGCAA
>JAJXVA010000017.1 GCA_021782435.1 Pseudomonadota bacterium | reverse complement strand
CAATGGCGAGGATTTGGAAGCGGCGGCGGTGGCGGCGCGCGGCTGCGTGGTGAAGGAAGGCGTGACTGTGGCATCGAACTGGCGGGCGCGTTCCGGGTTGGACGCCTGGCTGCGCGCGCGGGGGGTGCCTGGCATCGCCGGCGTGGACACGCGGGCGTTGACGCGGCGGATTGCGCAAGCCGATGCGCCGAGCGGCGTCCTGGCCTATCCGGACGATGGCGGGTTCGACCTCACGGCGCTGCGCGCGGCGGCCGCCGCCTGGCCGGGGCTGGTGGGCATGGACTTGGCCAGGGAAGTGACCTGCCGCCAGGGCTATGCCTGGGATGAGGGGACCTGGGCCTGGCCCGGCGGGTATGTCCGGGCGGAGGCCGCACGCTTTCATGTAGTGGCGGTGGATTATGGCGCGAAACGCAACATTCTGCGCTGTCTGGTGGCGGCTGGCTGCCGGGTGAGCGTGGTGCCGGCGACGGCGGATGCCGATACCATATTGCGCCATGCGCCGGACGGGGTGTTTTTGTCGAACGGGCCGGGCGATCCGGCGGCGACCGCCGAGTATGCGGTGCCCGCCATACGCGGCGTGCTGGATGCGGGCGTGCCGCTGTTCGGCATCTGCCTCGGCCACCAGTTGCTGGCGCACGCGCTGGGCGGGGCGACCGTGAAGATGCGGCGCGGCCACCGCGGCGCCAACCAGCCGGTCAAGGACCTGAGCACCGGAAAGGTGGAGATCACGAGCCAGAATCACGGCTTCGTGGTGGACGAGGCGACGCTGCCGGAGGGCGTGGTGGTGACGCATCGCAGCCTGTTTGATGGCTCGAACGAAGGCATAGCCTGCGCGGCACGGCAGTGTTTTTCGGTGCAATACCATCCCGAGGCCAGCCCGGGACCGAGCGATAGCCATTACCTGTTCGCGCGGTTCGTACATCTGATGGAAGACGCCGGACGGCGCTGATGCAGGGCGTCGGGACATCGGGGGGTGTCCGGACGCCGGCGGATGGATGTGTTCCGGTGCTTTTTTTCGAACGACTTCGCACGCTTCCGGGGACCCAATGCCCAAACGCACAGACATAAGCTCGATCCTGATCATCGGCGCGGGGCCGATCGTGATCGGGCAGGCCTGCGAGTTCGATTATTCCGGCGCGCAGGCGTGCAAGGCGCTGCGGGAGGAGGGGTATCGGGTCGTACTGGTGAATTCCAATCCGGCGACGATCATGACCGACCCGGAGCTTGCGGATGCGACCTATATCGAGCCGATCACGCCCGAGGTGGTGGAGCGGATTCTGGCGCGCGAAAAGCCGGACGCGCTGCTGGCGACCATGGGGGGACAGACGGCGCTGAACACGGCGATGGCGCTGCACGCCTCGGGCGCACTTTCGCGGTATGGGGTGGCGTTGATCGGAGCACGGGCCGAGGTGATCGACCGCGCCGAGGATCGGCTGAAATTCCGCGACGCGATGGCGGAGATCGGGGTCGAATCGCCCCGATCCGGCATCGCCCACAGCCTGGCCGAGGCGCGGGCGGTGCGCGAGAGCGTGGGGCTGCCATCGGTGATCCGGCCTTCCTTCACGCTGGGCGGCACCGGCGGCGGCATAGCCTATAACCGCGAGGAATTCGACGCGATCGTGACCGCCGGGCTGGACGCGAGCCCGACCCGCGAGGTGCTGATCGAGGAAAGCCTGGTGGGCTGGAAGGAATACGAGATGGAGGTGGTCCGCGACTGCGCGGATAACTGTATCATCGTCTGTGCAATCGAGAATATCGACCCGATGGGGATACATACCGGAGACTCGATCACGGTGGCGCCGGCGCTGACCTTGACAGATAAGGAATATCAGCGGATGCGCGATGCCTCGATCGCGTGTCTGCGCAAGATCGGGGTGGATACGGGCGGCTCCAACGTGCAGTTCGCGGTCAACCCGGCCGATGGGCGGATGCTGGTGATAGAGATGAACCCGCGGGTTTCCCGCTCGTCGGCGCTGGCCTCCAAGGCGACAGGGTTTCCGATCGCGAAGGTGGCGGCAAAACTGGCGGTGGGCTACACGCTGGATGAATTGGCTAACGACATCACCCGGGTGACGCCGGCGAGTTTCGAGCCGACGATCGATTACGTGGTGGTAAAGATTCCGCGCTTCACTTTCGAGAAATTCCCCGGCACGCCGGCGCTGCTGACCACCAGCATGAAATCGGTGGGTGAGGTGATGGCGATCGGCCGCAGCTTCGCCGAGGCGTTGCAGAAGGGCCTGCGCAGCCTGGAAACCGGGCTGGCCGGGCTCGACCCCGTGCCCGCGCCGGGCGATGGCAGCGCGGATGCGTTCCGCGCTGCCCTGTCGGAGCCGCGGCCGGAGCGGCTGCTGATGGCGGCCGAGGCGCTGCGGGCGGGGCTGAGTCTGAGCGATGTGCAGGCGATCACGCGGTTCGACCCGTGGTTTCTGCGCCAGATCGAGAATATTATCGCGGCGGAGCGGGACGTGGCGGCGCACGGCCTGCCGAAGGACGCGCGCGGCCTGCGGCGGCTGAAGGCACTGGGGTTTTCCGACCGGCGACTGGCGCGGCTGGCCGCCACCACGGCGGATGCGGTGGCGGCGTTGCGCGCGCGCCTCGACGTGCGGCCGGCCTACAAGCGCATAGATACCTGCGCCGGAGAATTCGACTCGACCACGCCTTACCTCTATTCGACCTATGAAGGGGGGTTCGGCGTGCCGGATTGCGAGGCCGCGCCGAGCGCGCGCGACAAGATCGTCATTCTGGGCGGTGGCCCGAACCGGATCGGGCAGGGGATCGAGTTCGATTATTGCTGCGTCCATGCGGCCTATGCGCTGCGCGACAACGGGTTCGAGACCATCATGGTGAATTGCAACCCGGAGACGGTTTCGACCGATTACGATACGTCCGACCGGCTGTATTTCGAGCCCCTGACCGAGGAGGACGTGCTGGCGCTGATCGCGCGGGAGCAGATGGCCGGGCGGGTGCTGGGCTGCATCGTGCAATATGGCGGGCAGACGCCGCTGAAGCTCAGCCAGGCGCTGGCGAAAGCCGGTATTCCGATACTCGGGACTTCGGCCGACGCGATCGACATCGCCGAGGACCGTGAGCGGTTTCAGGCGCTGTTGCGGCAACTGGGGCTGACCCAGCCGGAGAACGGCATTGCGCGGTCCGCCGCCGAGGCTGAGGCGATTGCCGAGCGCATACAATACCCGGTGGTGATACGTCCGTCCTATGTGCTGGGCGGACGGGCGATGGAGATCGTGCATGACCGCGCGCAACTACACCGCTACATGCGCGAAGCGGTGCGGGTTTCGGGCGATACGCCGGTGCTGATAGACCGTTACGTGAACGATGCGATCGAGGTCGATGTGGACTGCATCGCCGATGGCGAGAGCGTGTACGTGGCCGGGGTGATGGAGCATATCGAGGAGGCCGGCATCCATTCCGGCGATTCCGCCTGCGCGCTGCCGCCCTATACGCTGGCGCCGGCGATGATGACGGAGTTGCGCGCCCAGACCGAGGCGATGGCGCGCGCGCTGGGGGTGCGTGGCCTGATGAACGTGCAATATGCCATAAAGGGTGACGTGATTTACGTGCTGGAGGTAAACCCCCGGGCGAGCCGCACGGTGCCGTTCGTGGCCAAGGCGACCGGCGTCGCGGTGGCCAAGATTGGCGCGCTGGTCATGGCCGGGCGGCGGCTGCGGGATTTCCGGCTGGACGATGAGAGCGTGGCGCCGCACGTGGCGGTGAAGGAAGCGGTGTTTCCGTTCGCGCGTTTCCCCGATGTGGATACGCTGTTGGGGCCGGAGATGCGATCGACCGGCGAGGTGATGGGGCTGGATACCAGCTTCGAGCGTGCCTTTGCCAAGGCGCAACTCGGCGCGGGGGTGCGCCTGCCGGACCAGGGCACGGTATTTTTGTCGGTGCGGGACAGCGACAAGCATGCGGCCCCCAGCCTGGCGCGGCGGCTGGTTGAGATGGGGTTCCAGTTGCTGGCCACCCGCGGCACCGGGGCGCGGATCGAGGAAGCGGGGCTACCGGTGCGCACCGTCAACAAGGTGCTGGAAGGGCGGCCGCACTGCGTGGACGCGATCCGCTCGGGCGAGGTGCATCTGGTGATCAATACCACCTCGGGCGCGCAATCGGTCGCGGACAGTTTCGAGATCCGGCGCAGCGCGCTCACCCATGGTGTGCCCCATTACACCACCATCGCCGGCGCCCGCGCGGCCGTGCACGCGATTGCGGCGTTGCGGGCGGGCACGCTGGATGTGGCGCCATTGCAATCTTACTTCACCCCCGCTTGAGTGAGGGTGGCTGGCCGCGTGGCGGGCGTGCCAGGGCGGCGCCGGCGCTTCCTTGCCAGAGCGGCGCCGATGTGATTGCGTGATTGGCCGATTTTGCGAAGGACCTGAGACCGACGTGCAGAAATTTCCAATGACGGCATCCGGGCTGGAACGCCTGGAACAGGAACTGCGGCAGCTGAAAAGCGTGGAACGGCCGGCGGTGATACGCGCCATCGCCGAGGCGCGCAGCCATGGCGCCCTGTCGGAGAACGCCGAATACCACGCGGCGCGGGAACGCCAGTCCTTCATCGAGGGGCGCGTGATGGAGCTCGAGGAGATCATCAGCTCGGCCGAGGTGATAGACCCCGCGGCGTTGAGCGGCGAACACGTGAAGTTCGGCGCGCATGTGGCGCTGATCGACGAGGAGACCGAGAAGGAAGCCCAGTATCAGATCGTGGGCGTGCACGAGGCGGACATCAAGCTTGGCCTGTTGTCGGTATCCTCACCGCTGGCCAAGGCGTTGATCGGGAAGAAGGCGGGGGACAGTGTTTCGGTGCCCGCGCCGGGCGGTGATCGGACCTACGAGATCGTTTCCGTGCGGTTTGGCTGAGACCTTGGTCGACTACGGGGATGTGCTGGCAGCGCGGGCGCGGATTGCCGGCAGCGTGCTGCGCACCCCCACCATCCCGTGCGAGGCGCTGAGCCGGGCGACCGGCGCCGAGATTTTCCTGAAACTCGAAAACATGCAGGCCACCGGCGCGTTCAAGGAACGCGGCGCCGCGAACCGGCTGGCCCTGCTGAGCGCGGCCGAGCGGGGCGCGGGCGTGGTGGCGATGTCGGCCGGTAATCACGCCCAGGCGGTGGCGCGCCACGCGCGGCTGCTGGGGATTCGCGCGGTGATTGTGATGCCGCGCTTCACGCCGGCGACCAAGGTGACCCGCACCGCCGCCTGGGGCGCGGAGGTGGTACTGCACGGTGAGGCGCTGGCCGAGGCGGCGGGCCATGCCGAGCACCTGGCGCGCACGCAGGGCCTGGTGTTCGTGCACCCTTACGACGATGCCGGGGTGATTGCCGGGCAAGGCACCATGGCGCTCGAATTGATCGAGGATTCCGGCGGGCTTGATGCCATGATCGTGCCGGTGGGCGGTGGCGGGTTTCTGGCCGGGTGCACGGTGGCGGCAAGGGGCCTGGCGCCGCGAACCGAGGTGCTTGGCGTGCAGGTGGCGGGCTATGCGTCGCTCGCGCAGATTCTGGGCGGGCAGGACGTGGCGACCGGCGGCCCGACGATTGCCGAAGGGATTGCCGTGGCGCGGGTGGGTGGCCTGCCGCTGGCGATGGCGCGCAGGCTTGGCGCGGAAGTGCTGGTGGTGGGCGAGAGCGAGGTGGAGGCCGCCCTCGCGATGCTGGCGGAACGGGCGAAACAAGTGGCCGAAGGCGCGGGCGCCGCGGCGCTGGCGGCGGTGCTGGCCAACAAGGCGCGCTTCGCCGGCAAGCGGGTGGGCGTGCCGGTGTGCGGCGGCAATATCGATACGCGGATTCTGGCCAATGTTCTGCTGCGCAATATGTTGCGCGACGGCCGCCTGCTGCGCATGCGCATGGATATTCCCGATCGGCCGGGGGTGCTCGCCGATATTGCCGCGCGCATTGGCGGTGCGGGCGGGAATATCATTGATGTTTCGCACCACCGGCTGTTCGCGTCGCCCAATGTGCAATCGGCCGAGCTGGAAGTGGTGGCCGAGGCGCGTGACGCCGCGCATGGCGCCGAAATTCTCGCGGCGCTGCGGCCGCATTACACACTGAGACTGGATGATCTGCCGCCGCACGCGCATTGATGCCGGGCCGGCGGCGTGTGCCTTGGGGCGTCGTTGGGGTTCAGCGGCGGTGGGGTTTCATCGGGTCACAGTTGTGGCGCCGGGCATCATTGGGCGGTCCAGCCGCCATCGATCGAAAGCGGGACGCCGGTCATGGTGGCGGCATCGTCGGAGGCCAGGAACAGGGCGAGTTTGCCGATCTGGGCCGGGGTGGTGAAGGTGATCATGGCTTGTTTTTCGCCGAGCAGAAGCCGTCGCGCTTCTTCTGCGGAAATTCCCTCGGCTTGGCAGCGGGCGTCGAGCTGGGCCTGGACCAGGGGGGTCAGTACCCAGCCCGGGCAGATGGCGTTGCAGGTGATGCCATGGGGGGCGAGTTCGATGGCGGTGACCTTGGTCAGGCCCATCAGCCCGTGCTTGGCGGCGACGTAGGCCGCCTTGTTGGCGCTGGCGACCAGGCCGTGCGCGGATGCGATGTTGATGATGCGCCCGAAGCCGCGAGATTTCATGCCGGGAATTACCGCTTTCGTGGCATGGAACGCGGCGGACAGATTGATGGCCAGGATCGCGTCCCATTTCTCGTCAGGGAAATCGGCGATCGGCGCGGTGTGTTGAATGCCGGCGTTATTGACCAGGATATCGATCCTGCCGAGTTCGGAACAGGTTTGCGCGACCATGGCGGCTATTTCATGGGGGTGGGCGACGTCGGCGCCGCAATAGCCGGTGGCGGGGGCGCCGCGGGCGGCGAGATCGGCGCGCAGGGCCGCCACCTGTGCGGCAGCGGCGAAGCCGTTCAGCATGACCGCGGCGCCGGCCTCGGCAAGGGCGGTGGCAATGCCGAGACCGATGCCGCTGGTGGCACCGGTGACCAGCGCGACGCGGCCGTTGAGGGTCATGCGGGGTGTCCTTGGCGGGCGAGGGCGGCGCGGGCGAAGCGCTCGAGCTCGGCGTTGAAACGCTCACTGGCTTCGAGATGTGGCGCGTGGCCGCAATCCGTGTAGCGGGAAACGGTCGCCGAGGGCACCTGCGCCGCGATATACTCGGCCATTTCCGGTAGCACGATGCGGTCATGGCTGCCCTGGGCGATCAGCACCGGGCAGGTCAGGGCGGCGAAATCGGGGCCGAAATCCAGGGTGCGCATCATCATCCAGACGCGGGCCTTGGGGTAGGCCAACCCCATGGCGGCGAGGGCGCGTTCGCGTTCGGGGATGCTGGCAGGGCGATGTGTGGTCAGATCGACCGCGCGGCGCAGGCCATCGAGCATGACCGCGGGATCGGGGTCCATGGTCATGCGCACGGTGGCGATGAAATCCGGCCCGATATGACGCGGCGGATTGGCGCTGAGTGCCGCGGCTCCGACGAACACGATGCCCGCCAGGGCGTTGGCGCCGTGGGCGCGCAGATAATCGCCGATTATGTAGCCGCCATAGGACCAGCCGACCAGGATGGGTCGGTCGAGTTGGAGGGCGGCGATGACGGCGGCGACATCGCCCGCCCAGGCCGCGCCGTCCTGGTAGGACTCGGGTGTTTCGGGGCGGGCGGAAAACCCGTGGCCACGCAGGTCGAAGGCGACCAGGCGGAAGGCCTTGCGGAGGGCGGAGTTGGTCTGCCGCGACCAGCCCAGATGGCTGCCGGACCAGCCATGGATGAACAGCAGGGGCGGCGCGTCCGCTGGCCCCCAGTCACGGACGTGCAGGCGCACGCCGTTGGCGCCGATGACGTCATGCGGCGTGCCGGGGTGGTGATCCATCGAGGCTCCCATTGTCAGGCCGCGCCGGCGGTTATTTCAGGATGATTTCGACCCGGCGGTTCTGAGGTTCGCGGACCCCTTTGGCGGTGGGTACCAGCGGGTGGGTTTCTCCGAAGCCCTGAACCGCGATTTCGGTCGGGGCGACGCCGTCGCGGACCAGTTCCTCGGCAACCGCGTTGGCGCGGCGGAGTGAGAGGGCCTTGTTGTACCGCGCGGTGCCCGAGAGGTCGGTGTAGCCATCGACCTCGATCCGGGTGAGTTCCACCCGCGCCGACGCCTTGGCGGCTTCGTCGATGATGTCCCGGGCGCGGTTGGTGAGATCGGCCTTGTCCCAGTCGAAAAATACCAGATAGGTGCGGGCGGCGGCCGGCGCGGGCACAGCGACCGGCGCCGCCGTCGCGGGTTCCGGTGCGCGCGGGGCGCCGAACAGCAGGCGCAGCCCGATCAACAATTCGTGGGTGAAGGTGTTGTGGATCGTGCCCGCACTGGGCGCCTGATCGACCACGCGGTTGTAGCCGGAAGCATTGACCGTGCCGATCATGCGGTATTCGGCGGTGACATCGAGCCCGGGGACGCCGAGCGGGGCGGAGATGCCCGCGATGCCCTGATAGGCGAAGCCGCCTTCGGATTGGGTTGGGCCGGATTCGACGGCGCCGCCGGCCCCGGACGCGCTGAGGTTGTCGAGCTGGATTTGCTGGTAGCCTGCGCCGATACCGAGATAGGGGGTGATGGGCAGCGCGAAGGGCCGCGCGAAATCCTGGAAGGCGTTGATGAAGCCGCCATATTGCTGCTCGTAGCCGCCGCCGGAGATGATGCCCGGCGCGCCCGAGGCGCCGCTGACGTGATTATTGGCGTAGTCGCCCTCGAGCTCCAGGCGGAGCCCGCCGCCCAGCCCATAGCCCAGCGACAGATAGCCGGCGAACCCGGGATTGAAGCCGTAATTGACCGCGGGCAGGCCGGCCGTGGCGGAGTGCAGGGTTTGGCCCTGCAGGAAATCCGGCCCGATCCCGAGGCTGATATAGGGGCCGATGTTAGGGTTGGGGGCTGGTTGCGCGTCAGCGACCGCGGGCAGGGCCAGCAGCGGCAGCACGAAAGCCAGTCGGGTCAGCCAGCGTCGGGTCATCCCAGGACGGAAATACTCGTTCGGGTCTCATATGCGGCGGAATGCGCGAGCAAGGAAGAGGGACGGCGCTGAGCCGGCATTTCTGGCGAGTGCCGTCGCTTTCCCGTCACATCGGGGGTCATGACCGAGTTTCGGCGATCAGCGCCCTGAGCCGCGCGGCGCCGCTCGCACCCTTCAAGGCGTCCCGCCAGCACGCCTCCGCCGCGCGCTGATGGCTGTGCACGGCTTCGTCAGAGCCGGTAATCATGGCCACGTTGCATTCGGCGCTGGGAGCCATGTCTGGCGGGAAAGGGTTCAGCACGAGATGGGCCCGGTCACGCGCGCGGATGAGGCGGAAGGCGCCGCTGGGCACGTCGTGGGCCAACAGACCCATTTGCAGCCCGATCGGCTCGGCCTGCATGATATCGGCCATGGCCTCGATCTCGGTGATGGCGAGGTCGCGGCCATGGGTGCGGCGGGTTTCGGACAGGGGCAGATGGCCACAGACCCCGAGGCGGAGAAAGTTCCTTACCGCCGCGATCGGGATCATGGCGATGATGCCCGGGCGGCGCTGCTGATAGGCGTGCTTGCGTGAGGCCTGGATACCGGCCACCTGTTCGAGCATGGCGCGGACCACCGCGCGGTCCTGGCCGGAGGCCGTACCGACTTCCTCGAGGGTTTCGGCGATCACCCGATCGAACATCGAGGAGGTGGTGAGGTAGCTCAGCGGCCCACCGATCTCGAGGATCTGCTCGGCCGTCTCCTCGAGTTGGCGGGCGCGTTCCACGTAGCCCACCGGGCGGGTGTAGTATTCGATGCCGATGCCGAGCAGGGACAGAGGGGAAATTTTCAGGAGTTCGGCCAGGCGCTGGATGGTGTCCAGCTTGATCACGTCGCCTTTTTCGTAGCGGTAAAGGGCGGCGCGGGAGACGCCGAGCCGGGCCGCGATTTCCTCGGCCCGGAGGCCGGACTCGAGACGATAGGCGCGAAGCTGTTGGCCAATCTCACTGAAGCGCATCATGCCTCCTTGCGCGCTACCTGGCCGGGCCATGCCCGTGTCGACGCCGCGACATAAGAATTTTTAGACTTGTCGCACGACTGGAGCCAGCGGTGCCAGAGTCGTCCGCGCATAGCTAGGTAACCGCGAAGGGATTACCACCGATTTAACATCTGGCGCATGGCGCCCGGCCGGCGTGACCAGGTCCGCCGAGGCGCTTGACCCGCGCCGGATGCGCTGCTTGCGTCGGGACGAAAACGGGTGGCGGGGGCGATGCGCGGGGACAGGGTGTTACTGGGCGCCATGCTGACCGGCCTTGGGGTTGGCTGCGCGCTGGTTCTGCGGCCGTTCGCTTCGGCGCTGGCCTGGGCAGTGATACTGGTGCTGTGTGCCTGGCCCATATTCGCGGGGTTGCGGCGGCGGGTCGGACCGACGCTGGCGGCGACGCTGATGACGGTGCTGTTCGCGCTGGCGGCGGCGCTGCCGGTGGCGATCGTGGCGACTGGCGGGGCGTTGGACGCCGCGAGCCTCAATACTCAGGTCCAGGCGTGGTTGGCCGCGGGGCTGCCGCATGCGCCGTTATGGCTCTACCGTCTGCCGCTGGTCGGCACCCGGCTCGGCGATCTGTGGAACAGCTGGGTGGCGGATCTTTCGGCCATGTTCGCATTCTTCAAGCCCTATCTGGGCGCCGCGGCGGCCGAGGGGCTGTCCCTGCTGCTGGGCATCGCGCACGCCGTGGTGGCGATCGTGTTTTCGTTGTTCATCGGATTTTTTCTGTTCTTGAACGGAGACGTCCTGCATGTCCGGCTGCGCAACATAGCCAGCCGCCTCGGCGGTGAGCCGGGTGAGCGGATGCTGAATTCCGTGGCGCGGACCGTGCGCGGCACGGTTTACGCGCTGCTGGGGATGGCGGCGATCGAGGGCTGCCTGACCTTCATCGGGCTGCGCATCGCCGAAATCGGCCAGGCGCCACTGCTGGCGCTGCTGGCCGGATTGTTTTCGGTGCTGCCGATCGGGGCCCCTTTGGTGTGGATTCCCGCCGCGCTGTGGCTGCTGGCGGGTGGCGACACCGACCGCGCGATATTCCTGATCATTTATGGGGTCGTGGTGATCAGCGGGGCGGACCATCTGGTGCGGCCATGGCTGATAGCCCGCGGCTCGCGGCTGCCTTTCCTGCTGACGGTGCTGGGCGTGCTGGGCGGGGCGGTGGCATTCGGGCTGGTGGGTTTGTTTCTCGGCCCGGCACTTCTGGGGGCCGGCTATGCGCTGGCGGAAGCCTATTCGCAGAATGTGCCCGATGCGCCTGAGGCGGCGCGATGACGGGCGCGAGCCAGCGCGGCCTCGCGGCACAGGCCCGTGGAGTGCACGCGGAAGCGCTGGCGCGGGATGCTTTGCAGCGGGATGGCTGGACCATATTGGGCCAGCGCCTGCGCACCGAGGCCGGGGAGATCGACATTGCGGCCGAACGCGACGGGCTGCTGGCGCTGGTGGAGGTCAAGGCGCGGGCGAGCCTGGCGCTGGCGGCGGCATCCCTGCAGAAGCGGCAACAGGCGCGGCTGCTGGCAGCGGCGGAAATTTTGCTGGCGCGTAACCCGGATTGGGGGCGCAACGGATCGCGGATCGATGTGATGGTGGTGGACGCGGCGGGCCGGATACGACGGATCACCGATGCGGTGCGCGCTTGGGATTGACGCGCGGTCGAGGGGGCCATGCCTTGCCTGAGAGGTCCCGGTCTGATATGCGCCGCCGCTCTCGCGGGGCTTGGGCTTATCCCGGCCCGCGTGGTAACGTTGCGCTTACGGGTTAGAAGGGCGGGTCCCATGGCTGTTCCGAAGAAGAAAACCTCGCCGTCGCGGCGCGGTATGCGCCGCAGCCACGAGGCACTGCCGACCGAGGCACATCAGGAATGTGGGAATTGCGGCGAAATCAAGCGGCCGCACCATGTCTGCCCGCGCTGCGGCCATTATGACGGCCGTGAAGTGGCTAACGGTGACAAGCTCAAGGGCGTTGTCCGGGTCTGATGCCTTGGCGCCCCGACGCGCCACACTGAGATGACCACGCTCCATACGCTGGCGATCGACGCGATGGGCGGCGACCACGCACCGCAATCGGTGGTGGCAGGCCTTGCCCTGGCCGCCGAGCGGCACCCGAACATGCGTTTCGTGTTGGTGGGGGACGCGGCCCGGCTGACGCCCCTGCTGGCGCGGCACAAGCGCGCGGCCGATGTGTGCACACTGGCCCATGCGCCCAATGTCGTGGGCGCCGACATGAAGGTGGCGCAGGCGTTGCGGCTGCGCGATTCGTCGTTGCGGGCGGCGATAGACCTGGTGGCGGGCGGACAGGCGGCGGGCGCGGTTTCGGCCGGCAATACCGGCGCGATCATGGCGATCGCGAAGCTGGTGCTGAAAACCGTGCCAGGGATCGATCGGCCGGCGATTGCCGCGATCGGGCCTTCGGCGCGAGGCGATATCGTGATGCTCGATCTGGGCGCGAACCTGGAATGCGACGCCCGCAACCTGGTGGAATTCGCGATCATGGGCGACGCTTTCGCCCGCGCGGTGCTGGGCCTGACCCACCCGACACTCGGCTTGCTGAACGTCGGCAGCGAAGAACAGAAGGGTGTCGAATCCCTGCGCCAGGCGGCCGAAATTCTGCGGAACGGGCACCTGGCCGGGCAGTTCGCCGGGTTCGTCGAGGGCCACGACATTGCCGCCGGGACGACCGATATCGTGGTGTCGGACGGGTTTTCGGGCAATGTCGCGCTCAAGACCGGAGAGGGCGCGCTGCGGCTGATGGCCGATTTGCTGCGCCAGGTGTTCCGCACCGACCTTGCCAGCCGACTGGGCTATTTGCTGGCGCGGCCTGGGTTGGAACGGCTGCGCGAATGGTTGGACCCACGACGCTATAACGGCGCGGTGCTGCTGGGATTGAACGGGGTCGTCGTGAAGTCACACGGCGGGACGGATGAGGAAGGTTTCGCGGCCGCGGTTTCGGTTGCGGCGGACATGATCGACCACCGGTTCGACCGGTTGATACGCGCGGGCCTGGACAAGTTGAACCCCGACGCGCCCGCGGGCGCGCGCAAAGCCGCGTTCGGCTGAGATGACACGAGCGGTCGTGGCTGGAGTCGGGGCGTATCTGCCCCGCACCCGCGTCAGCAACGACGCCCTGGCCGAAAAGGTGGATACCAGCGATGACTGGATACGCAGCCGCACCGGGATAGGCGCGCGCCATATTGCCGCCGCCGATGAAAGCTGCGCGATGATGGCGACCGAGGCGGCACGGCTGGCGCTGGCCCAGGCGGGCGCGACGGCCGCCGAAGTGGACGGCGTGATCGTCGCGACCGCGACACCCGACCAGGCCTTTCCTGCGACCGCGACCCGGGTGCAGGCGGGGCTGGGCATGACGCGTGGCTTCGGGTTCGATGTTTCAGCGGCGTGCAGCGGGTTCATTTATGCGCTGTCGGTGGCGGATGCGATGATCCGGGCGGGGCAGGCGCGGACATTGCTGGTGATTGGCGCCGAGGTATTTTCCCGGTTGATGAACTGGCAGGACCGCACGACTTGCGTTTTGTTCGGCGACGGCGCCGGCGCGGTGCTGCTGCGCGCGCAGAACGGGACGGACGGGCGGGGAATATTGTCCACTCATCTGCATGCCGACGGCACGCTGGGCGACCTGCTATATGTCGATGGCGCCGTTGGACAGCCCGAGAGGTCCGGCACGCTGGTCATGAATGGCCGCGAGATATTCCGCCATGCGGTGGTGAAGCTGGCCGAAACCGTGGAGGAGGCCCTGGCCGCGCATGGGCTGGACCCCTCCGCGGTGGATTGGCTGGTGCCGCACCAGGCCAATCTGCGGATCATCGAGGCGATGGGAAAGCGGCTTTCCCTGCCGGCTGAGCGGGTGGTGGTGACAGTCGATCGTCATGCCAACACCTCGGCCGCGTCGATTCCGCTGGCGCTGGCCGAAGCCGTGAACGACGGCAGAATAAAACCCGGCGACCTGGTGGTGATGGAAGCGCTGGGCGGGGGACTTACCTGGGGTTCGGCGCTCGTTCGGATGTGAGACCACGGCCCCGGGATCACCGGCCGCGAAACCCTGTGGCCACCACGTAGAGTTCGCTCGAGTCCTTGCGGCTGGCAGGGGGTTTGACGTGCCGCACGGTCGCGAAGCGTTGTTTCATGGGGTCGAGCAATTCACGTTGCGCTCCGCCCTGAAACAGCTTGGCGACGAAGGCGCCGCCGGGCGACAGCACCTGGAGCGCGCAATCGAGCGCGAGCTCGGCCAGTGCGACGATGCGCAGATGGTCTGTCGCGGCGTGGCCGGTGGTGTTGGGCGCCATGTCCGACAGCACCAGATCGGGGGCACCTCCCAGACTGGCCAGCAATGGCGGCAGCAGCGCCGCGTCGGTGAAATCACCAACCAGGAATTCGGCGCCGGGCAGGGGCGCCACGGGGAGCAGATCGATGCCCGCCACGCGCGCCGCGCCGCGCCGCAAGGCCACCTGCGTCCAGCCGCCGGGGGCAGCGCCGAGATCGAGCACCAGGTGGCCGGGGCGGATCAGGCCGAATTTCTCGTCCAGGGCCTCGAGCTTGAAAGCTGCGCGCGACCGGTAGCCTTGCGCCTTGGCCGCGCGCACGAACGGGTCGTTCAACTGCCGGGTCAGCCAACGCTGCGACGCGCTGGAACGGCCGGCGGCTTTTTTCAGGCGGACTTCGAGCCCGCGCGGCGGGATGGCGGGATTATCGGGCACGGTGGGCGTTAGTTACGACGGGGAGAGCGGCGGCGGCGACCATGGCCACGGATCTGGCGCAGCAGCATAGCTTCGCGCAAGCCCCTGTCGGCCACCAGCAGCCGTGGCGCTGGCCAGGTGGCGTGGATGGCGGCAAACACCGCGCAACCGGGCAGTACGAAGGCCTCCCGCTCCGGCCCGATGCAGGGGTGGGCGGCGCGCCCGCCCGCGTCCATCATCAGCAACTCGCCGAGCGCCGCGGTAGCTTCCTCGGCGGTCAGGAAGACCCCATCGACCAATGCCCGCCGGTAACGGGTGAGCCCCAGCACGATGCCGGCCAGTGTGGTGACCGTGCCGCTGGTACCCAACAGCAGAACGCCGCCATGCGCGATTTCGGCGCTGATCCGGTGGACGGCCTCGAACCCGCGCAGATGTTCGGCGATCATGGTCACCATGGCGGCGAACCCGGCCTGGGTACCGGACTGGGTTCCGAACTGTTCAGCCAGGGTCGCGACCCCGATCGGCAGACTGTCATAGCCGATCAACAGGGGCCTGCCCTCCTCGAGGCGGACCCAGGCAAGCTCGGTCGAGCCGCCGCCGATATCGAACAGCAATACACGGCGCTGGTCGGTGGGCATGAGGGGGGCGCAGCTTTCCAGCGCCAGTTCCACCTCCTCACGCGTGGTTATGACGCGCAGCGGCAGGCCGGTTTCCGCCCGCGCGGCGGCCAGAAAGGCATCGCCGTTGGCGGCGCGGCGGCAGGCTTCGGTGGCGATGGCGTGCAGGCCGGCGACCGGCCGCCGGCGCAGCCTGGCGGCGCAGGCGTGCAGCGCGGCCAGGGTGCGGTCCATCGCGTCGGGGCTGAGCCGGCCCGTGGCATGCAGACCTTCACCGAGCCGGACGATGCGCGAAAAACTGTCCACCACGCGAAACCCGTCGCCATCGGCGGCGCCGATCAACATCCGACAATTGTTGGTGCCCAGGTCGATCGCGGCATAGGCCAAGGCCGCGGGATGCGATGGGGCGGCGGCGTCCGGCGCGTGCATCTCCTGCCCTTTCTGTCCGTGTGACCCTGATCCGCCCTCCATAATTGGGCGCGAGGTGCAGCCGGGGCAAGCGCCGAACGCGGCGGCTTGCGGCAAACCCGGCCTCATGATACCTCGGCGGCCCGTTTGGGGGATAGTTTAGCGGTAGAACTCCCGGCTCTGACCCGGGCAGCCTTGGTTCGAATCCAGGTCCCCCAGCCAGCGTGGCCGCCGCCTTCGAAAGTTCCGCGCCGCCAACCGCTCAACTGCCGATCCTGGAGGTGGCGGGGTGGGTAAACTCGTGGTGTATCTTTCTGGCCAGTGCGTCCGCCGCGTGCCATATACGCGGCAACGCAACAGGGACCTGCCCGCGCATGACCGCTCCGCCTACGCTCGGTAACGTACTGGCGCCGATGACAGCCCTGCCGGACGCCGCGATTGCCGCCAGCCTGCGCGCCGGTGCCGCCATGCTGCCCTTGTATCACGCCGGCACCGCGGCCAGCCGCAAATCCGACGGGTCTCCGGTCACGCTCGCCGATGAGGTGGCGGAAGCGATTCTGACGGAGGCCCTGGCGGCGGCCGCCCCCGAGATTCCGATCATTGCCGAGGAAGCGGCCGCCGCTGGCCACGTGCCGGCGACGGACGGACGATTTTTTCTCGTCGATCCGCTGGACGGCACACGCGAATTCCTGAACCGCAACGGGGATTTCACGGTCAATATCGCGTTGATCGAGGCGGGGACGCCGATTTTCGGGCTTATTTACGCGCCGGCCATGAACGCGCTGTATGTGGGCGCGCCGGGGGCTGGCGCCTTCAGCGCGACGGTGGCGGAGGATGGCAGTTTGGGAGCGTGGACGGAACTTCTGGTGCGACCGGCGCCATGGGCGATTTCGGTCGTGGCCAGCCGCTCGCATCTGACGCCGGAAACCCGGGCCTTCGTCGACCGGTTCGTGGTCGAGAGCTTCGTCTCCCGTGGGTCCAGCCTGAAATTCTGCGAGGTGGCGCGCGGGGCGGCCGATCTCTACCCGCGGCTTGGCCGGACCATGGAGTGGGACATCGCGGCCGGAGACGCGATTTTGCGCGCCGCCGGCGGGATGGTGACCACGCTGGACGCGGCGCCGATGCGCTATGGCAAGCGCGACCAGGCGAACGACAGTGATTTCGCCAACCCGCATTTCATTGCCTGGGGCGGACTGACCCCGCTTCCCGCCGCCCTTTCCGCCTGATTTCCCGACCGATAAGGATCTACGGCCCGATGAGCCAACTCGCCGCCCCCGCGCCGAAGCCCGCCGCGATGGACCATCTGGACCGGCTGGAAAACGAAAGCCTCGAGATCATGCGCGAGGTTGCGGCGGAAGCGCGCAATCCGGTCATGCTGTACTCGGTCGGCAAGGACAGCTCGGTCATGCTGCACCTGGCGCGAAAGGCGTTTCACCCCTCGGCGCCGCCGTTTCCACTGATGCATGTGGACACGACCTGGAAATTCCAGGAGATGTACCGCTTCCGCGATGAGGCGGCAAAGCGCGCCGGCATGCGGTTGATCGTGCACATCAATCAGCAGGGTGTGGCCGACGGGGTGAACCCCATCACCCATGGATCGGCCTACCACACGCAGGTGATGAAAACCGAATCCCTGAAGCAGGCGCTGGATCTTTATAAATTCGATGCAGCATTCGGTGGAGCGAGACGGGACGAGGAGAAATCCCGCGCGAAGGAACGTGTGTTCAGTTTCCGAAGTGAAACCCATGCCTGGGACCCGAAGAACCAGCGCCCGGAACTGTGGAATTTGTACAATGCGCGCGTGCGTGGCCGTGAATCCATGCGGGTGTTTCCCCTCTCCAACTGGACCGAGGCGGATATCTGGCAATACATATTGCGCGAGGATATTCCCATACCGGCGCTTTATTTCGCGGCCCCGCGCCCGGTGGTGTGGCGCGACGGTATGCTGATCATGGTCGATGACAACCGGCTGCCAATGGCCGAGGGGGAGACCCCGCAAATCAAAATGGTGCGATTTCGAACCCTGGGCTGCTATCCGCTGACGGGTGCGGTCGAGTCGACCGCGACCACGCTCGAGGAGATCGTCCGTGAGACGCTGGGCGCCACCACGTCCGAAAGGCAGGGCAGGGCGATCGACCGTGACGAGGCGAGTGCGATGGAAAAGAAAAAGCGCGAGGGGTATTTCTGATCATGGTGGTGACGATTCCCGAGACACAGGTCCAGGGCCAGGCGGGCCCCGCGCCACTGGCCCATGCCGGCAGCGCCACCGGTGGCATGCTGCGCTTTCTTACTTGCGGCAGCGTGGATGACGGTAAATCGACGCTGATCGGCCGGCTGCTGTATGACAGCAAACAATTATTCGAAGACCAGGTAACCACGCTCGAGCGCGACAGCCGCAAGCACGGCACCGCAGGTGAAGAAATCGATTTCGCGCTGCTCGTCGATGGACTCGAGGCCGAGCGGGAACAGGGCATCACCATCGATGTCGCCTACCGGTTCTTTGCCACCGAGAAACGCAGCTTCATCGTTGCCGACACGCCCGGGCATGAGCAGTATACGCGCAACATGGCTACCGGTGCCTCCACCGCCGATCTCGCGGTGTTGCTGGTCGATGCCCGGCTGGGGGTTCTGACGCAGACCCGTCGTCATGCCTTCATCGCATCCCTGCTGGGGATCAGACACCTGGTTCTCGCGGTCAATAAAATTGACCTGGTGGGGTTCGACCAGAACCGGTTCGATGAGATCTGTGCTGATTTCCGCAGTGTTGTGGATAATTTCGATTTCCGGACCATCACGCCGATTCCGCTTTCCGCCCGGTACGGCGACAATGTTACCATACGCAGTGAAAACACGCCCTGGTATGGCGGCCCTACCCTGCTCGAACATCTCGAAACGATCGAGGTCGATATCGATCTGGCGGATC
The DNA here is from genome assembly GCA_021782435.1 of Pseudomonadota bacterium. Lineage (GTDB taxonomy): Bacteria > Pseudomonadota > Alphaproteobacteria > Acetobacterales > Acetobacteraceae > JAJXVA01. The sequence goes on along the minus strand of JAJXVA010000017.1, from coordinate 2,523 downwards.
GGCCGTTCCGGTTGCCGGTGCAATGGGTCAACCGTCCCAACCTCGATTTCCGCGGTTTTTCCGGCACCATCGCCAGCGGCACGATACGTCCGGGAGATGCGATCACGGTGGCCAGTTCCGGTGTGCGCAGCTCGGTTGCGCGCATCGTCACGTACGATGGAGACCTGGACATTGCCCGCCCGGGGCAGGCGGTCACGCTGACACTGGCGGACGAGGTCGATTGCTCCCGCGGTGATATTCTCGTTCGTCCGGAGGAGCGCCCCGAGGTTTCCGACCAGTTCGCCGCGCACATCGTGTGGATGAGTGAAACCCCGATGTTACCCGGGCGCGTCTATCTGCTGAAGATCGGCACGCGCAACGTGGCTGCCTCGATCACGGATATCCGCCACAAGATCGACGTCAATTCGTTCCAGCAGATTGCGACGAAATCGCTCGCGCTGAATGAGGTGGGCGTATGCCACCTGAGCCTGGCCAGCGCGGTCGCGTTCGACGCCTATGAGGAGAACCACCGCACGGGTGCCTTCATCGTCATCGACCGGCAGACCAACGCGACCGTCGGCGCCGGTATGATCCAGTTCGGACTGCGCCGCGCGACCAATGTTCACCACCAGGCGATGACCATCGACAAGACGGCGCATATCCGCCTGAACGGCCACAAGCCCTTCGTCCTGTGGTTCACGGGGCTCTCGGGTTCGGGTAAATCGACGATCGCCAATCTGGTTGAGGCGAAACTGTACAGTCTGGGCTACCGCACCTATGCTCTGGACGGCGATAATGTTCGCCACGGGCTGAACCGGGACCTTGGTTTCACCGATGCCGACAGGGTGGAGAATATTCGTCGGGTCGCGGAGGTCGCCAAATTGTTCGCGGATGCTGGCGTGCTAACTCTCGTGAGCTTCATCTCGCCATTTCGGGCCGAACGGCAGATGGCGCGGGATCTCATGCCGCCAGGGGAATTCATCGAGGTGTTCGTCGACACTCCGATCGAGGTTTGTCGCCAGCGCGACCCGAAAGGCCTGTATCGCAAGGCTGATGCCGGACAGATCACGAATTTCACGGGCATCAGCAGCCCCTATGAGGCACCGATGAATCCCGAACTGCACCTGGAGACCGTTCGCGCCGACCCGGTGGAACTCGCCGAGCGGGTGGTCAGGTTCCTGATCGAGCGCGAGGAGGAATGAACCGGCACGGCGCGCGCAGATGGCGGGCGCCGGCGTGATGCTCAGGACGCGCGGCGGCGGGCACGCAAAATGCCAGCGCCCTCGCCGGCCGCTGGCGCGCGCCCGGCAAGGGCGGCCTGTTACCGGCCGCGCGCGCGGACCCGGCTGATCGGCTTGACGTTACCTAGGCGCAGGAACTGTTTTTGATTGGCGAGTTTTCCGGCGTGTTTCCCCAACTCGGTCTGCCGGTCGGCGATAAAGCGGCCCACGACATCCCGGATAGTGTCGGTGGTGCCGGGGGTGCGGATCGGGTTGGGTTGGCTGGGGGGGAAAGGTCGGGTCATGTCGGGGTCCTTACCGCGTGCGCGGCTGCGCGCCACTGGCGCGCTCATTTCAGGGAGCTAGTCACGGCGGCGCTCGTCAGGGCGTGGCCGGTTGCGAAAATTTCCCGCTCCGCGCCGCCGGTGGTGTGGCAGACACTCAGCGAGGCGATGCAGCCGGCCTGAAGCGTGGCTGACGGCCCGAGTGATACCGCGACCCGCGCTGGAAACCGCCCGCTACAGACCCCGCGCCAGCGAGCACCCGCGTGATCGGATCCTGGCCACAGGGGCCAATGGGCGGAACGCGAGGTGCGCTCAGGCGATGACTCAATGCTGCGCGCCTCACTCATGTCGTTCACCCGAGATGGCTACGCGCCGGCAAGGAAACAAGGAGGGTCGAGCCTTGCTTGACGCCGCCCGATGGCCCGGCTACATGGCGCGCCCCGGCGCCCAGATGGCGGAATTGGTAGACGCGCAGGTTTCAGGTACCTGTGGCCGCAAGGTCGTGGAAGTTCGAGTCTTCTTCTGGGCACCATATCGGCCGGGTTCGTGGCGACCTCGCGCCACGCGTGAGGGATGATCCGATGAATCACCTGTATCAGCACGATCTGCCGGACGGGTTGACCCTTGGCCCCGTGGTTGCCGTGGATACAGAGGCGATGGGCCTCGATTTCCGGCGCGATCGGTTGTGCCTAGTTCAGCTTTCGGCAGGCGATGGTCATGCCCACCTGGTGCAGATTCCTTCCCCCCATGCTCCCTCTCCGGGCACGGTTTGCCCCAACCTCAAGGCTCTGCTGGCCGACCCCAATGTGGTGAAGCTGATGCATTTCGCGCGCTTCGACGTGGCCCTGCTGCGCGCGGCGCTGGGCGTTCGCGTGGCGCCGGTGCGCTGCACCAAGATCGCCTCGAAGCTGGTGCGCACCTACACCGACCGGCACGGATTGCGCGAATTGTGCCGCGACCTGCTTGGGGTGGAGATCTCCAAGCAGCAACAATGCTCGGATTGGGGTGCCGAAACCCTGACCCAGGAACAGATCGACTAT
>JAJXVA010000187.1 GCA_021782435.1 Pseudomonadota bacterium | reverse complement strand
CGCGCCGCATCGTTCGCCATCCCGCGCCGTCGCCTCCGAGGCCCCGGCCATGCCCGCCACCGATGCCGGCGCCGCCCCCGATGCCGCCCCGGCCGACAATCAGCCCCTGCCGCAATACAACCTGCCACCGCTGGCGCCGCTGCCGCCGCTGCCCAAAACCGCCCCCCCGCCCGGCGCCGTCATCGGCGTGCTCGGCGTGCCTGATGTCATGCGCGCCTCCACCGCCTACCAGCAGGTCCAGAAAATCATCGGCGTGCGGCGCGACAAACTCGCCGCCGACTACCAGAAGCAGCAGCAGGTCTGGCGCGACCAGCAGCAGCAATTCCTCAATGAACGCGGGAAAATCCCCAATACCGAACTCGCCACCAAGGAAGAGGCCCTGCAGCGCGACGTCGCCCGCGAAACCAAGGTGTTCCGCGCCCGCAGCCGCGTCATCCAGGAAGCCGGCCAGGTGGCGCTGGCGCAGATCGAGCGCGTGCTCGTCGCCGTCATCCGCCAGGTCTCGGAAAGCCGCGGCATGAACCTCGTGCTCCACCGTGAGCAGGTCGCCCTCAACATCGCCGATTTCGACATCACCGACGAGGTCACCGCCCAGCTCAACACGCTGCTGCCCAGCGTCGTCATCCCGCCCGATGGCCAGGAGCCGACGCCGCAGAACACCGGTGGCCTGCTCCACGCCGCCAACGCCCCCGCCGCCGCCGCCCCGCCCGCCGCCCCGCCGGCCGCGGGTCCGCGCGTGACCCCGCATTAACCCCTACCCACCCCACCCTGGCCGGCGCCGCGGCGCCGCCAGGGCCGGCAATCCCCATGACCAGGCCCAGCCTCGCCCCCACCACGATCCGCCCCGACCAGGTCGGTGATCCCCGGTTTTTCACCGGCACCGGTCCCCACCCGCTCGCGGTCATCGCCGCCGCCGCCGGCCTCACCCTGCCGGCCCGGGCCGCCGATCGCGCGTTCACCGGGGTCGCCCCCCTGCACGAGGCGGGGCCCGATCAGGTCAGCTTTCTCGACAATCCGCGCTATGCCGAGGGCCTCGCCACCACCCGCGCCGGCGCCGTGGTGCTGACCCAAGCCCTCGCGTCGCGCCTGCCGTCAACCGCCATCGCCCTCGCCACACCCAACCCCTATCTCGCCTGGGCGCGCATCTGTGCCCTGTTCTTCCCTCCACCCGCCGTAACACCCGGCATCCATCCCAGCGCCGTCATCCACCCCACCGCCGATCTCGCCCCCGGCGTCGAAATCGGCCCGCTCGCGGTCATCGGCGCGCACGCCATCCTCGGCGCCGAGGTCCGCATCGGGCCCCACGCCGTCATCGGCCCCGGCGTCGTCATCGGCGCGGGCGCCGATATCGGCGCCCATGTCAGCCTCTCCCACGCGCGGCTCGGCCAGCGCGTCCGCCTGCTGCCGGGCGTGCGCATCGGCCAGGACGGGTTCGGCTTCGCCCCGGACGGTCAGGGCGGCTATGTCAGCATGCCCCAGCTCGGCCGCGTCATTATCCACGACGATGTCGAGATCGGCGCCAACGTCACCATCGACCGCGGCTCGATGCGCGATACCGTCATCGGCCCCGGCACCCGTATCGACAACCTGGTCCAGGTCGGCCACAACGTCCGCCTGGGTCGCGGCTGCGTCCTGGTGGCCCAATGCGGCATTTCCGGCTCCACAACCCTCGGGGATCACGTCCAGGTCGCGGGCCAGGCCGGCTTGACAGGGCATCTCACAATCGGCAGTCGGGCGCGCATCGGGGCGCAGGCGGGGGTCATGGAAAACGTGCCGGAGGGCGTCAGCATCGTCGGCTCTCCCGCCCAGCCGGTGCGGGAATTCTTCCAGCACGTCATGGCGCTCCGCCGCCTCACCGCGCGGGAACTGCGGCGCGGGCGCCAATCCACCGCCGCACGCCCCGATACCAACCCGGAGAACTGAGCCTCAGCCCATGGACCATGCCCCGGAAACGCCCATCCCCACCACCATCGACCATGCCGCCATCCTGCGCATGCTCCCGCATCGCTACCCCTTGCTGCTGGTCGATCGCGTCGTCGATGTCGTCGGCCGGCAATCCGGCATCGGCATCAAGAACGTCACCTTCAACGAGAACTTCTTCCTCGGCCATTTCCCCAACCAGCCGGTGATGCCCGGCGTCCTCATCATCGAGGCCATGGCCCAATCCGCCGCCCTGCTCGTCATCAACGCGCTGCCCGCCGACCGTGCCCTCGCCTCGGTCTATTTCATGTCGGTCGACGGGGTTAAATTCCGCCGCCCCGTCGTCCCCGGAGATCAGTTGCGCATGCATTGCGAGCATCAGCACAGCCGCGGTCCCGTGCATCGCTACAAGGTCCTGGCCAAGGTCGATGGCGCCGTCGCCGCCGAGGCGGTCATCACCGCCATGATGAACTACGCGAAAAACTGAACGCCCGCGTGTCCTCCCCGCACATCCACCCAACCGCCCTCGTCGCCGCGGGCGCCACCCTCGGCGCCGGCGTCACGATCGGTCCGTTCTGCCAGGTCGGTCCCGACGTCACCCTGCACGACGGCGTCCAACTCCTCTCCCACGCGGTCATCGACGGCCACACCGAAATCGGCGCGGGCGCCCTCATCTACCCGTTCGTCACCATCGGCCTCGCCCCGCAGGACCTCAAATACAAGGGCGAACCCACACGCACCGTCATCGGCCCGCGCACCCAGATCCGCGAGCACGCCACCATCCATCGCGGCACCGTCACCGGCACCGGCATCACCAAAATCGGCGCCGATTGCCTGCTCATGGCCGTCACCCACGTCGCCCATGATTGCGATATCGGCAACGGCGTCATCTGCGCCAACAACGTCGTCATGGGCGGCCACGTCACCATCGGCGACAATGCCGTCATCGGCGGCGCCGCGGCGCTCCATCAATTCGTCCGCATCGGCCGCTGCGCCATGGTCGGCGGCGTCGCCGGGGTCGAGGCCGACGTCATTCCCTTCGGCTCGGTGCTCGGCAACCGCGCCCGCCTGGTCGGGCTCAACATCATCGGCCTCAAGCGGCGCGGGTTCGACAGCGCCGCCCGCCACCGCATCCGCAGCGCCTATCGGCGCCTGTTCCTCGGTCCCGGCGCCTTCGCCGCCCGCCTCGCCGCCGTTCGCGCCGACCACGCGGCCGACCCTCTCGTGATGGAAATCGTCGCCTTCGCCGAAACCCCGAGCAAACGCGGCCTCGTCCGGGTCAGCCGCACCCCCGATGCCGAACCCGACGAAGCCCACGCCGCCTGAGCCCGCGGCAGGGCAGGGGGGTCGGCCCGTCCTCGGCATTCTCGCTGGCGGCGGTCCCCTCCCGGGTCAGGTCGCCGAAGCCGCCCGCGAAGCCGGGCGTGAGGTCTTCATTCTCGGCTTCGAGGGCTTCGCCGAGCCCGACATCATCGCCGCCTACCCGCACGCCTATGCCAGGCTCGGCGCCGCCGGCACCATCCTCGCCCAACTCCGCGCCCGCAACGTGTCCGATCTCGTGCTCATCGGCCCGGTCCGGCGTCCCTCGCTGCTCGCGCTCCGCCCCGATGCCGAGGGCGCCCGCATCCTCGCCCGCATCGGCCGCGCCGCCTTCCTCGGCGATGATGGCTTCCTCGCCGCCATCGTCCGGGTGCTGGGGGAGGAAGGCTTCCGCGTCCTTGGCGCCCATGAAATCGCGCGCGACACGCTGGCCGGGCCCGGCTGCCTCACCCGCGCCCCCCCCGATGCCGCCGCGAACGCCGACATCGCCCGCGGCGTCGCCGTGCTGCACGCCCTCGGCCGCGTCGATGTCGGTCAGGCCTGCGTCGTCCAGCAGGGCATCGTCCTCGCCCTCGAGGCCATCGAGGGCACCGACGCCATGCTTGCCCGCGCCGCGACCCTCGCCCGCCCCGGCCCGGGCGGGGTGCTGGTCAAGCTCGTCAAACCCGGCCAGGACCGCCGCGCCGACCTGCCCACCCTCGGCCCCCGCACCATCACCGCCGCCCACGACGCAGGGTTGCGCGGCATCGCATTCGAGGCCAACGGCACCATCTTGCTCGACAGGCCGACCATGATCGATGCCGCCAACCGCGCCGGCCTGTTCCTCCTCGGCATCGACCCCACCGACAAGGACTGGACCCCATGACCACGCCCCGACTGCTCCACACCATGCTGCGCACCCGCAACCTCGAAGCCAGCGTCGATTTCTATACCCGCCTGCTCGGCATGCGCGAGCTCCGCCGCATCGATGTCCCGGCCGGAGAATATACCCTGGTCTTCGTCGGCTATGGCGACGAGGCCGAGCACTGCGTGATCGAACTCACCTATAATTACGGCAAGGATAACGGCTACGATCTCGGCACCGGCTTCGGCCACCTCGCCATCGGCGTCGAAAATGCCGCCGAAACCTGCGCCAAAGTCCGCGCCGCCGGCGGCAAAGTCGTCCGCGAGGCCGGCCCCGTCAAACACGGCACCACCGTGATCGCCTTCCTCGAGGACCCCGACGGCTACAAAATCGAACTCATCGAACGCCACTGATCCCTGGGAACGCCCGCGCCTCCGGCGCGGGTGTCGCTCCCCCCGCGCCTCCGGCGCGCCCGGCGCGCGC
>JAJXVA010000186.1 GCA_021782435.1 Pseudomonadota bacterium | reverse complement strand
CGAGGGGGTCGACCAACCGCAGGTGGTTCTGCTGAGCCCGGGCATTTATAATTCAGCCTATTTCGAGCATGTTTTCCTGGCCCGGGAAATGGGCGTGCCGCTGGTGGAAGGCGCGGACCTGCTGGTCGAACACGACCGGGTGTTCATGCGCACCACTGGCGGTCTGAGACCGGTGCATGCGATCTACCGCCGGATCGGAGATGACTTCCTGGACCCGATCGTGTTCCGGCCGGACAGTCTGCTCGGTGTGCCGGGGCTGATGCAGGCCTGGCGCCGCGGCAATGTGACGCTGGCCAACGCGGTCGGCACCGGGGTCGCGGACGACAAGGCGGTTTATGCCTATATGCCGCGGATCATCAAGTATTACCTGGACCAGGAGCCCATTCTGGCGAACGTGCCAACCCATATCTGCCGTGAGGCGGACGGGCTTGCGCATACGCTGGGCAACCTGGCCGAACTGGTGGTCAAGCCGGTGGGGGAATCGGGCGGCTACGGCATCACGATCGGGCCGCGGGCCAGCGCCGCTGAGCTGGAGGCGGCGCGCAGCGCCCTGTTGGCCGATCCGGCCAACTGGATCAGCCAGCCCGTGGTGAGCCTTTCCGTGGCACCGACCCTGACGCGCGAAGGCATACGCCCCCGGCACCTGGATCTGCGCCCGTTCGCGATCACGGCGCGGGATACCTGGGTGCTGCCGGGCGGGCTTTCGCGGGTGGCGATGAAGGAAGGCAGCCTGATCGTGAATTCCTCGCAGGGCGGCGGGTCCAAGGATACCTGGGTGCTGGCCGGACCATGAGCCGCGTGACCCCGCTGCTGGCCCGCTATGCTGAGGGCATGTTCTGGATGGCGCGCTATCTGGAACGGGTCGAGAATATCGCGCGACTGGTGGATGTGACGCAGAGCGTGGAAAGCCCTGGCCGCGAGGCGGAGTCGTGGAGCGCGCTGGTGCAGATAAACGCCGATCAAGGCGAATTTCTGGCGCGCGGGCTGGAGACGACGCCGCAGGCGGTGAAGCGCTTCTATTTGCTGGACGCGAGCAACCCGACCAGCGTGCCCGCCAGCCTGGAGGCGGCGCGGACCAATGCGCGCACGCTGCGCCCGCTGATCAGCACCGAGATGTGGCTGCAACTGAACGTGTTTCACCGCGAGACCCGCGGCATTGCCGCGAGCGAACTGGAAGGCGACGCGCTGTGTCGGCTTTGCCGACGCCTCAAGGAGGCGGTGCAGGCGCATACCGGCATTACCGAGGGCACGCTGTTTCGCGACCAGGCCTGGCATTTTTACTGGCTCGGCCGCCTGCTGGAACGCGCCGACCAGACCACGCGGCTGCTGGACATCAAATATCACCAGATCAGCCCCAGACAGGCCGAGGCAAAACGGGTGGCGGAAATCACGCAATGGAGCGCGGTGCTGCGCGCCGCCGCCGGCTACCATGCCTTCCGGCGGGTGAGCGATGTGGCCTTCGCACCGCGTGACGTGGTCGGGTTTCTGCTGGCCGACCCGGCATTTCCGCGCAGCGTGCTGCTGTGCGTGCGCGAGATGGAGATTCATCTGAACCATCTGCGCGCCGAATACGGGCTGCCGCACATGGCGGCGCCGCTCGAGCGGGTTCACGAACTGCGCGCCGCGATCGTTGGCCGGCGGATGGACCAGGTGATCGCGGACGGGCTGCACGTTTTCCTCGATGGGGTGCAGCGCGACCTGATTGCCCTGGCCCAGGAAATCGGCACCGCGTCTTTCCGCGATTGGCGGCCGCTGGCGATGGCGGTGACGGACGCGTCGCCCGCGGCCGCGTCGTTAGCTGACCAGAACGACTAGGGCACGCCCGGGCGCGCCGGCGGCACAGTTTTTTTCACGGCATGACGCCGAGGAAGCTTTGGCCGGGCACGGTTTCCGGTTCTTTTCCGTCTCAAGAACAAAGAACCATGCCCCGGGCCTCGCCGAGCGGCCCGCTATACCTGCCTTCAGCCTATGGTCATCAGGCTGGCGTTGCCGCCAGCGGCCGCGGTGTTGGTCGTCGTGGTGCGTTCGCGCAGCAGCCAGTCCAACCGCCAATCGGTATGGGCGGTGGGGCCGCCCTGCAGGCGGGGCAAGGGGCCGGGGCGGGCAAACAGGTCGGCCTGGGTTTGCAGCAGCACGTCGGCGTCGCCCTCGAACAGCACGGCATCGAGGGTAGCGGCGCAACGCCAGTCCGGCAGGCGGGTGATCTGGCTGGCGACGGAGGCGGGCAGGTTGGGCAGAATGGGCGCGGCTTGCGGCAGGAGAAGGGTGTTGCCGGTGGCGAGCGCCGCGCCGATGGCGGTGATGAGGCCGGACAGGGTGGTGGTGAGGCAGAGCACAGTGCCGAGCGGGTGCAGTGTGTAGAGGTTGCGTTCGCCGACCGGGCCGGGGAGGAGAATTTCGCTGCCGAGGGCGGTGCGGGCGATGAGGGTCTGGAGTTGCGGCGCCATATCGGCATCGCCCTGCGCCGCGGCCCAGGCGGCGAAATCGATGGCCGGGGCCGGCGGGGTGCCGGGAGGCAGGTTAGCGTCTGCCCCGGTGACGAGGCGGTTGAGATAGAGCGGGCCGCCGGCTTTGGGGCCGGTGCCGGAGAGACCTTCGCCACCGAAAGGCTGCACGCCGACGACGGCGCCGATCATGTTGCGGTTGATGTAGAGATTGCCGGCGTGGGCGCGCGCGGTGGTGCGGGCGATGGTTTCATCGATGCGGGTGTGAAGCCCGAAGGTGAGCCCATAGCCGGTGGCCGCGATGGCAGCGAGAAGAGCCGGTAATTCCTCACGGTTGTAGCGGAGGACGTGCAGCACCGGGCCAAACACTTCGCGCGGGACATCAGCGATGTGGTTGATTTCGATCAGGGTGGGGGCGACGAAGGTGCCGTGGCTGGTGGCCTCGGGCAGGGTGAGGCGGGTGATCGGGAAGCCGCGCCCGGCCATGGCGGCGACATGGGCCTCGATCCCGGCCCGGGCCTCGGCATCGATGACGGGGCCGATATCGGTGGCAAGCCGGTCGGGGTTGCCGAGGGCGAGTTGGTCGAGCGCGCCACGCAGCATGGCAAGGGTGCGATCGGCGATTTCGTGCTGGAGGCACAGAATACGGAGCGCGCTGCAACGCTGGCCGGCGCTGTCGAAGGCGGAGGCGACGACGTCGGCCACGACCTGTTCGGTGAGGGCCGAACTATCGACGATCATGGCGTTCATGCCGCCGGTTTCGGCGATCAGCGGGATGGGCTGGCCGGTGGCGGAAAGCCGCCGGGCCAGCGTTTGCTGGATGGCGCGGGCGACCTCGGTGCTGCCGGTGAACAGCACGCCGCGGCAATTCGGGTTGGCAACCAGGGCGGCACCGATAGTGCCGTCTCCAGGCAGGAGTTGCAGGGCGGCGCGGGGAATACCAGCCTGATGGAGAAGGGTGGTGGCGGCGGCGGCGGTCAGCGGCGTCTGCTCGGCCGGTTTGGCGAGCACGGCATTGCCAGCGGCGAGCGCCGCGGCGACTTGGCCCGAGAATATGGCAAGCGGGAAATTCCATGGGCTGATACAGACAACCGCGCCGAGCGGGCGGTGGGTTTCGGCCGACCAGGCAGCGACCTGGGCGGCATAATAGCGCAGGAAATCCACCGCCTCGCGCACTTCGCCGATGGCGGCGGGCAGGGTTTTTCCGGCTTCACGGACGATCAGGCCGGCGAGCTGGGACAGGCGCTGCTCGAACAGATCGGCGGCACGGACGAGAATTTCGGCGCGCGCGATGGGGGCGAGGCTGGCCCATTCGGCGCTTTCGCCGGCAGCCTCGGCGGCCTCGGCGGCGAGGCCGGGAACGGCCTCGGTGATGGTGCCGATGACATCACGCAGATCGGCGGGATTGAGGACGGATCGGGTGGGCAGACCAGCGGGGTTGGCCACGGCAAGGCAGGGAGCGGCGTGGATCGGCGCCTCGGCGCTGGCGAGCAGGCCGGCCGAGAGCGAGGCGAGATGCTGCTCGTTGGTGAGGTTGAGGCCGGCGGAATTGGCGCGGGCCGGCCCGAACATGTCACGCGGGAGGAGAATTTTTTCGTGCGGGGCGCCCAGCGGGGACAGGCGCTGGGCGGCCTCGACCGGGTCCTCGGCGAGGGCGGTGATGGGGACGGACTCGTCGGCGACGCGGTTGACGAACGAGGTGTTGGCGCCGTTTTCGAGCAGGCGGCGGACGAGATAGGCGAGCAGGGTTTCGTGAGTGCCGACGGGCGCATAGACACGGCAGGGACGATTGAGCTTTTCCGGCCCGACGACTTCGTCGTAGAGCGGCTCGCCCATGCCGTGCAGGCACTGGAATTCATATTGCCCGGCATAGTAGTTTGCACCGGCCATGGTGTGGATGGCGGCCAGGGTTTGCGCGTTGTGGGTGGCGAATTGCGGATATATGGCCTGGGGTGCCGCGAGCAGTTTGCGCGCCGAGGCGAGGTAGCTGACATCGGTGTGGATCTTGCGGGTGTAGACCGGAAACCCGTCGAGCCCCTCCTGCTGGGCGCGCTTGATTTCACTGTCCCAGTAGGCGCCCTTGACCAGGCGGACCATCAGGCGCCGGCGGCTGCGGGTGGCGAGATCGATCAGCCAGTCGATCACGAAGGG
>JAJXVA010000185.1 GCA_021782435.1 Pseudomonadota bacterium | reverse complement strand
GCCCCGAGGGCTGGCCCGCCACCCGCTACGAGGCCAAGGCGCTCCGCGAAGGCCGCCAGCCACTCTACTGGCGCCTGATCCGGCATTGACCCGGCGCCCCCGCATGGCCAACTTCCCGGCCAGGCCAATCGACGGAGAAGGGTAATGGCGCGGCGCGGCTTGCGGGCCTCACGACTGGCGTCCCTGGCGGTGGTGTCCCTGCCGCTCTGTCTCGCGGGCTGCGGCGGCGGCGCCCCACCCCCGGTCTTCGCGCCGTACACCTACGCCTATCTCAAGCCGTTGCGGCTCAACGTCGCCAACATCGAGATCGTCAACGATTTCGCCCCCGGCGCCGACGATATCGGCGGCCAGGCGGCCGAAACCCCGGTCGCGGCGCTGCGCCAGATGGCCCATGACCGTCTCGTCCCCGCCGGCGCCGCCGGCCGTGCCGAATTCATCATCGAGCAGGCCAGCGTCACCCAGAACGGCAACACGCTCAGCGGCATGTTCCGCGTCAAGGTCGATATCTACACATCCGACGGTCAGCGCGTCGCCTTCGCCGAGGCCGCCGTCGCCCATAGCGGCGCCGCCCCCGAGGACCAGTCCGATGCCGGTATGCGCGCCGGCCTCTACAGCTTCATCCAGACCATGATGCGCGACATGAACGTCGAACTCGAATACCAGCTCCGCCGCTCGGTCGGCGACTGGCTGGCCACCGGCCCCGCCACCGCCCCACCCCCGCCCCCCGTCGTCCAGCAAGCCCTGCCGCCCCCCTCGTCGGGCTATCACCTGGTGCCCTCGCCCCCTCCCACCGCCAACGGCACCGATTGAGGCCGGGAGGGCAGGGGGCGGGTCCCCTCCGGACAAAACCCCCGCGAACCGTTCCTGATCTCTGCGCCGTGCGCGGGCCGCCCCGCGGCGCCCGCCCGTTCCCACCATCGCCAGGATCCCCGCCATGCCGGTCACCGCGCTCGACCCCAACACCGCCCTCATCCTCATCGATCTCCAGCAGGGCATCGTGACCCTGCCGCTCGCCCACCCGGCCGCCCCCGTCATCGCCAACGCCGCCGCCCTCGCCCGCGCCTTCCGCGCCGCCGGCAAGCCGGTCGTGCTGGTCAATGTCGCCGCCGGTGCCCCCGGCCGCACCGAAACCGCCCCCCGCCTGCCCGATCCGCTCCCCCCGGGCTGGACCGATCTCGTGCCCGAACTCGACCCCCAACCCACCGATATCCGCCTGACCAAGCGCAGCTGGGGCGCCTTCGCCACCACCGATCTCGGTCCCATTCTCGATGCGCTCGGCATCACCCAGGTCGTCATCGCCGGCATCTCCACCGCCATCGGCGTCGAATCCACCGCCCGTCAGGCTTATGAACACGGCTTCAACGTCACAATCGCGGTCGATGCCATGACCGACACCAGCGCCGCCGCCCATGCCCACAGCCAGGCCCATATCTTCCCCCGCATCGGCGAAACCGGCACCACCCAGGAAATTCTGGCGCGCCTGAAAGCCTGACCGCTCCTCATGCGCATTCCCGGCCGCGCGACCTTCCGCTCCCTCGGCAGCGTCAATTACCGGCTCTGGACGGTCGGTGCCTTCATCTCCAACATCGGCACCTGGGTGCAGCGCACCGCCCAGGATTGGCTGGTGCTGACCGGCCTCACCCATCACAGCGCCGCCGCCGTCGGCACCGTCATGGCGCTGCAATTCGCCCCCCAGTTGCTGTTCCTGCCCTGGACCGGCGCCGTCGCGGACCGCTTCAACCAGCGCCGTCTGCTCATGCTCACCCAACTCGGCATGGGTCTGCTCGCGCTCGGCCTCGGGGCGCTCACCATCGCCGGCCTCGTCCAGCTCTGGCAGGTCTATCTGTTCGCCTTCCTGTTCGGCACCGTCGCCGCCTTCGATGCGCCCGCCCGCCAGACCTTCGTCGCCGAACTGGTCGAGGAAGCCCATCTGGCCAACGCCATCGCGTTGAATTCCACCTCCTTCAACGGCGCCCGCCTGATCGGCCCGGCGCTCGCCGGGCTCATCATCGCCGCCATCGGCAGCGGCTACGCCTTCCTGCTCAACGGCTTCTCCTTCTTCGCCGTCCTCGCCTCGCTCGCGTCGCTGCGTGTCCATCTGCTGCGGCCCCATCCTCGCGCCGCCCGCGCCCGCGGCAGTTTCCTCCAGGGGCTGCGCTACGTCGCCCGCCGCCCCGACCTCATGGCCATGCTCGGCATGCTCGCCTTCATCGGCACGTTCGGCCTCAATTTCCCCATCTTCATCACCACCATGGCGGTCAGCGTGTTTCACACCGGCGCCGGCGGCTATGGCCTGCTCTCCTCGAGCCTCGCGCTCGGCACCGTCACCGGCGCGCTCTACGCCGCGGGTGCCACCCGTCTCACCTATCGCCCGCTTTTCATCGGCACCGCGCTGTTCGGCCTCGGCTGCACCCTTGCCGCCCTCGCCCCCACCTACCTTCTGTTCGCCCTCGCCCTGGTCGTCACCGGCTTCGCCGCCCTGCTGTTTCTCAGCATCAGCAACAGCCTCATGCAGGTCTCGACCGACCCCGCCATGCGCGGCCGGGTCATGGCGCTGCGCATCAGCATCGCCCTCGGCGGCACGCCCATCGGCGCGCCCATCGTCGGCTACGTCGCGGATGCGTTCGGCCCCCGCGCGGCGCTCCTCATCGGCGCCGCCTCCGGCATCGCCGCCTGCCTGCTCGGTCTTCTCTATCTCGCCCGCCGCCTGCCGCCTTCCACCTTTGCCTGAGGCCCCCCGCCTGCCGTCGGGCGCGAGCGATCGCGCCCCCTATCCCGGCCAGGAATTCCTTTTTTTCAAAATTTCCTCTGTTTCCTTTCCTAGTTGCAGTCGCCGCCACGACCGGCTAGTGCCAGTCTCACCGGACATTGCAAAAAAGGCCCCAGCCGCATGGCCGACGCCGCCACCTGGTGCATCGATTTCGCCTATGCCGAGCAGGGCTGTCTGTTTGTGTTCGGCTGGTTCGCCGAACCCGGTCCCAGTTTCCAGGGCCTGCTGCTCAATTTCGCCGGCCAGCAATTCGATCTCGGCCGCAACGTCATCCGCACCAGCCGCCCGGATGTCGTCACCCAAAGCCGTGCCCGCCGTCCCAACCACGATTACGGGGTGCTGATCGCCGCCGAAATCGGCCCCGAACTCACCCCCGAAACCCCGATCGAATTATGGTTCGTCCTCGCCAATGGCGCGGTCGAGCCGATCGGCGCCGAGGCGTCCGGCAACCGCGACCGCTTCATCCATTTCGCCCGCGCCAATCTCCTGTCGCTGCTCAACCTGCTCGCCAACGTCCCGGAAAATCAGCGTCCGCGCCTTGCCGCCATCGCCGACCGTGCCCGCGCGCCGACCGATACCGCCGCCATCGCCGCCTCCGACCCGTTCGTCGTCACATTGATCGCGCTGCCCACGCCCGATCTGCTGCTCGTCCTCGGCCGCCTGCACGAACCCCATCGCAATCTCGCCCCGATCGAGATTTTCTTCGACGATTCGCCGATCCGTCGCCGCCTGCGCCTGCTGCCCGGCCCGGACGGCACGATGCAATTCCTGGCCATGGCCGAAATCGCGCCGGCCCTGTCGCCCAACCGCTTCATCGTCGCCCAGCGCGTCCCCACCGGCCGCCATGCCATGGGCTTCAACCACGGCGATATCCGCGTCGGCCTGCCCGCGCTCGATGCCCTGTTGCTGCCGCTGGATCTCGACACCCAGTTCGCCATCCTCGAGGATCTCGCCGATCTCATGGCGCTGCGCCCCGCCACGCCCGATCTGCCGGCGCTCCGCCGCATCTGGCTCGACCGCGCCGATCTGCTGCCCACCCGGCTCGAGCGCGCGGCGCCGCCCCTGCAATGCGTCATCGATCAGGCCTGGCAAATCGGGCCGCACGGCGTGTTCCTGTCCGGCTGGCGCAGCTTCGGCGCGGTCCCCATCCGCTCGGTCGTCCTCCGCGCCCCGTTCCTGCCGCCCTTCGACCTCGCCGCCAACTGGGTCGCCGACCCACGCCACGATGTCTGGTCGCTGCTCACCCGCGAAGGGCTCGCCCCCGAGACCGACGAACTCGGCTTCACCTGCTATGTCCCCCTCGCCCTGCCAGACCCGCTCGGCGCCCTCATCGTCATCACCGCCGCGGATGGCACCACCTGGCGCCTCCGGCTCGACATCACCCCCACCCCGGACGCGCCCCTCACCGCCATCCGCGCCATCCTGTCGAGCTTCCCCGAAACCCATCGCGCGCTCCGCCGGCTGCTCGACCACCACATCGGCCCCGCCATCGGCGCGCTCTGGCAGTCGCGCCGCCAGGCCCCGGCCCAGCCCGCGCGGCTCGCGTTCGGCCCCCCGCCCGACCATCCCGCCGTCTCGCTCGTCGTGCCCATCTGGGGGCGGTGGGATTTCATAGAATTCCAACTCGCGGAATTCGCGAACGACCCCGCCATGCGGGGCCAGGAACTCATCTACGTCATCGATGACCCCTCGATCTACGATCTCGTCCGCGTCGCCGCGCCGGATCTGTTCGGCTGTTATCAACTGCCCTTCACTCTGGTTTATGCCGCCCGCAATCAGGGGTTCGGGGCCGCGACCAATCTCGGCGCCGCCGACGCGCGCGGGGAAT
>JAJXVA010000184.1 GCA_021782435.1 Pseudomonadota bacterium | reverse complement strand
CCTGCTCGGCTTTCCAGTCGTCGTAGTCGGCACGTTTTTCGTCCATGATATCGGTGATGAGGTCCAGCAGGTTTTCGTCGATCAGGGCGAGCTGGTCGAGCACGCCGGTGGCTTCCCAGATGGTGTAGAGCTCGATCGACGTCTTGATGTTGACTTCCCACGCCGTATCCAGCGTGTGCAGCGTCGGCACCGGAATCGCCTTGCGCAACACGTTCAACGGGGCCGAGACCTTGACCACGTTGGGCCCCCAATCGGCGAACGCCTCCTTGGTGATCATGTTGGGGGCCAGCTGGTTGCCGGTGGCGATCAGCTTCATCAAGACCCGCGAGAATGGCTTCAGCACCTGGCGTGCCGACGGCATCCCGTGCTTGATCGCCACCTCGCGCATGATCATCACCAGCCCGCCCGGGGAATTGTGGAACGGGCATCGCGCGGCGCAGGTATAGCACTGGGCACATGCCCAGATTTTCTCCTGCATCGCGTCATGGATGCCTTCGAGATTTTCGGTCCACAGCAGCTGGACCAGCTCGCGGGGCGAGAAATCATAATAATGCGCCGCCGGGCAAGTGGCGGTGCAGATGCCGCAGTTCAGGCAACCATAAAGTTCGTGATCGAACAGCGGATGCGCCTTGATATCGGCGAATACCGCTTCCAGCGTTCCGGCCGGGACCGCCGGCGCGGGCGACAGCGGATCGATGGTGGCGAGCGCGCTCATGTCAGTAGGTCAGCACTCTTGTATCGTCGTCCTCCATAACCTGCTCGATCACATAGGCTCCGCCCACGATTCCCGCGCATTCCGGGATCAGGTCGGCCTCGGTCATGTCGAACAGATCGAGATTCGGCGAGCAGCAGCGGAATACCACCCCGGCCTCGTGAGCTTCCTTGATGAAATCATAGACGGATTTCGGGGAGCCGGCCTTGACCACCAGGTTCTCGGCAACGCCGCGCTTCATCAGCCGGCCGGCGGTGGCGGTACAGATCACCTCCACCTCATAGTCCATCGCCGCGGCGACGGAGGCCTGGAAGAACGGCGCCCCCAGCTCCTCCCCGTTGCGCGGGTCGGTGTTGACCATAAGAATGACAAGCTTGCGTGCCACACGATCCCCCTGGCCGGCGTCATTGTGCCGGCCCGAGGCCCCTATAGCCCCGATTCCCCGAGCGTGCCAGTCATATATTCGGTTTCATGCATCTTTTTCGTTGTGCAATGCAGCATCGATCGAGGAGAGCGGAGCGGGACAGAACAGCCGGTAGAGCAGGGACAGCACCGCCGCCGCCTCGGCGCTGCCGAGACTGTAGTGGACGTTGCGGGACTCCCGCCGCGCCCGCACCAAGCCTGCGGCCCGCAACTGCGCCAGTTGCTGCGATAAATGGGCCTGCTGGATGCCGAGCGCCGCCTCCAGCGCGCCGACCGTCTGCTCGCCTTCCACCAGGTGGCAAAGGATCATCAACCGATGCTGATTGGCGAGACTCTTGAGCAGCCGGGTGGCTTTGCCCACCTGCCGGGCCACGGCCCGGGGATCGAGTTCGACCGTCACCGGGGGAGGGGCCGATTCCCCCTTGCGTGGGCGCGCGATATATGCAGAATTCGTCATGTGACCTCGGGTCATGCCGCCGGGCGCTTATGCCACCGGATCGGGAGGGAAGGAAACCAATGCGCCGGCACCTGCTACCGGCCCTCCATCAGCCCGCAGACCGCCGCCAGTCCGGTGGCGATGGGCCCCAGCGCGTCCGCCACCGCCCGCTGCGCCGCGCCCAGCGCGTCGAGGCCCTGGGCGAGGTCGGCGGGGGTCGGGTCGGTGGTCATGGCCACATCCTCGATCATGCCGCGCTTGATTCCCGGATGGCCGGCGAAGCCGAATCCCTTGTCGCCGAGTTGAAACAGCGCGGGGGTCCCGTCCGCCGCCGTGGCCAGCACCTGCGCTGCCGGCGGCAGCACCGCCCGGTCGCGCCCGTAGCGGACCAGCGGATAGCGTTCCGGCAGGAACCCAGCCAGCGCATGCGGCGCGACCCGGCTTGCCTCGGTGACGTCGAACCGCAGCGGGGTGGTCTCGGCCCCGCCGCCGGCCGCGATCGCCAGCAGGACGGCCCCCAGCCCGAAGCCGATCACCGCCCGGTCCTCGGCCAGGAAAGCCCGGATCAGCCGCAGCTCCGGGGCCAGGGTGGGCAGCAGATCGCCGCTCACCGCGCCGAGCGGCCCACCGCCCAGCAGCAGCAATGTCGCATGCTCGCTCGGTCCCAGGGGCAGCCGGCCGCCGGGCACGAACGGGCGATGATAGGTGAAGCCGATCGCCCGGCTTTCGAAATGGTCCTCCAGCAGGCCCAGGAACTCCCCCTCGGTGTGCTGGATCACGCCCACGTCGTTCATTCCCGCCCTTTCACTGCCACGGGTGCCCCATGAGTTGGTCTCGCGCCATCGCCCGCCTGGATGCGTTCGAGGACGCGCCGCTCGACCCCGACCTGATCGATGCGTTCGAGGCCGAGGCGGTCAGGCGGAAGCTCTCGCCGCTCCGGTTCTTTACTCCAAGTTTTCGCGCCTACGCCACCGAGGAATTGCAAGGCTGCGGAGCGCAGAGTTTTCCGGCGTTTTCGATCACCGCGGGCGCCTGTGCCCTCGATTGCGATCATTGTCACGCCAAGATCCTCGAACCGATGATCCCGGTGACCAATCCGGACCTGTTCGAGGCCACCGCCCGACGGCTGATCGCGACAGGCGGGATGCGCGGGTTTCTGCTATCCGGCGGGTCGAATCGGCGCAACGAGGTGCCCTATGGGCGCTATTTTCCCGCGGTCGAGCGGCTCAAGCGGGACTTCCCGTTCCTGCGTATCGCCATCCACACCGCCCTGGCCGATGCGACACAGGCCAGGCGAATGGAGGCCGCCGGCGTGGATGTGGCGATGATGGACGTCATCGGCGCGCGGGAGACCATCCGTGACGTCTATCACCTCGACCGACCGGTGGAGGATTTCGAGGCGACCCTGGCGGCGCTGTGCGAGACCGACATGACGGTAGTGCCGCATGTGGTGATCGGGCTGCACTATGGCCGGCTGCTGGGGGAGGAGGCGGCCTTGGCAATGCTGGCCGCCTATCCGGTGGCCGCCTTGGTGCTGGTGGTGGTGATGCCGCAATACGCCTCGGCCGCCCGGCCGTTCCGCACCGTCGCCCCCGAGGATGCCGCGCTGATCTTTCTCGGTGCTCGCCAGCTGCTGCCGGACATCCCGGTGCAGCTGGGCTGCGCGCGGCCGGGAGGCGCCCATAAATTGGCGACCGACGCCTACGCGGTGATGGCCGGATTCGATGGCATCGCCTATCCGGCCGAGGGCGTGGTGGCGCTGGCGCGCGCGATCGGTCGGCCGGTGACCCAGGCCCATGCCTGCTGCGCGGTGGCGCTGGAAGGGCTGGGCGCGTGCGGACGCGCGGCGTGACCGCCGATATCCTGGTGGTGGGTTTGGGGCCGGCGGGTGCCGCGGCTGCCGGCGCCGCGGCGGCGGGCGGGGCGCGGGTGGTGGCGATCGACGCGAGAGCCGCCCCCGGCTGTCCGGTGCAATGCGCCGAGTTCGTTCCCGCCGCGCTGGAAGCCGATCTGCCATGGCTTGCCGAGGTGACGGTGCAGCCGATCCGGCAGATGCGTACGTTCGTGGAAGCCGCGCCACCCGACATCACCGCGGGCTTTCCGGGTTGCATGATCGACCGCGCCGCTTTCGACCGCTATCTTGCCGATGACGCGGCAAGGGCCGGCGCCCGGTTGCTCAGCCGGCGGCGTATCGGCGCCATCGGGGCAGATGGGACGCTGGTCGGCACGACTGGCGAGACGTTTCGGGCGCGTGTGGTGATCGGGGCCGATGGACCGCGATCGCTGGTGGGGGCGGCCACCGGGCGGGCCAACACCGCGCTGGTCGAGACCCGTCAGTTGATGGTCGATCTGCGATCCGAGCAAGATGCCACCGATATCTTCCTCTCGGCTGCTTATCCGGGGGGCTATGGGTGGTTGTTTCCGAAGGCGGGGGCAGCAAACCTGGGCCTCGGCCTGGCGGCGGGGGTCAGGCCACGGCTGAAGCCGTTGCTCGCGGGGCTGCACGCGCGCCTGGCGGGGCAGGGGACGGTGGGGCGGGCCGCGTGGGGGTTGACCGGGGGGGCGATCCCGGTTGGCGGACGCCATCCGGTGGCGGCATGGCGCGGTTCGATCCCGATGCTGCTCGCCGGCGACGCGCTGGGGCTTGCGAACCCGGTGACCGGGGCGGGGATCGCGGCGGCGGTGCAGTCGGGCCGTCTGGTCGGGGCCGCCGCCGCTGCCTGGGTCAGCGGGGACCGGACGGCGCTTGAGCTTCTAGAGGAGGATATGGCCTTGCTGTTCGATGCATCGTTACGCCGCGCGCGGGGGCATCGTCGGGCGCTCGACGGTGCGGCGGTCGATCCCGATTCGCTGCGCGCACATTGGATTGCCGATCCGCGTTATTGGACCGAAGCCGCTACGGAGCACGCCGCATGAGCTGTCTGGAACCGACGATGCAACCTCGGGTGCCCGCGCCGGTGCCGCCCGAGGCGCGTAATGGCGGGCGGGTCAAGGCGGACGCCGCGCCCGCGCTCGGCTTCTACCGGCCGAAC
>JAJXVA010000183.1 GCA_021782435.1 Pseudomonadota bacterium | reverse complement strand
TCTGCATGTCGGGCTCACCCAATACCCCGCCTTCTTCCAGGCCGCCGCCGCCGCCCTCGCGCCCGATGGCATCGGCCTGCTCCACACCATCGGCCGGCTCGATGGCCCGGCCCACACCAATCGCTGGATCACCCGCTACATCTTCCCCGGCGGCTACGCCCCGGCGCTCAGCGAAATCCTCCCCCCGTTCGAGCGCGCCGGGCTCCGCCTCACCGATATCGAGGTGCTGCGCGGTCACTACGCCGAAACGCTCCGCCACTGGCAGCGCCGCTTCGCCGCCCACCGCGGCCAGGTCATGGCGCAGAAGGACGAACGCTTCTGCCGCATGTGGGAGTTCTATCTCGCCCTCTCCGAACTCGCCTTCACCCGCCTCGGCAGCGCCGTCTTCCACGTGCAATTCGCCCATGATGCGGCGGTGGTGCCCCCCACCCGCGCTTATCTGATAGAGGCCATTGCCTGAACCAGGTTGCCAGGCCCGTGCCCCCTCCCCCCGACCCATCCGGCCCCGATCTGTTCGGCCCGCCGCCCCAGCCCCCCGTCCCGGCCGCGCACCAGCCGCTCGCCGATCGTCTGCGCCCAGACGCCCTCGCCGATATCATCGGCCAGGAAGCGCTGCTCGGCCCCGACGGCGCGCTGACCCGTCTGCTCGCCGCCAGAAACCTCCCCTCGCTCATTCTCTGGGGTCCGCCCGGCGTCGGCAAAACCACCATCGCCCGCCTGCTGGCCGATGCGGCGGGGCTGGGCTTTCTCCAGGTCTCCGCCATTTTCTCGGGTGTCGCCGATCTCCGCCGCGTCTTCGACGAAGCCGCCGCCCGCGCCGCCCGCGGCCACGCCACCCTGCTGTTCGTCGACGAAATCCACCGCTTCAACCGCGCCCAACAGGATAGTTTCCTGCCCGTGGTCGAGCGCGGCACCGTCACCCTGGTCGGCGCCACCACCGAAAACCCGTCCTTCGCCCTCAATGGCGCCCTGCTCTCGCGCTGCCAGGTTCTGGTCCTCGACCGGCTCGATGACCCCGCGCTCGAGGCCCTGCTGCTCCGCGCCGAGGCCCATCTCGGCCAGCCCCTGCCGCTCACGCCGCCCGCCCGCGCCAGCCTGCGCGCCATGGCCGACGGCGATGGTCGCGCCCTGCTCAATCTGGTCGAGCGTCTCGCCGTCCTGCCGCCGCAAACCCCCCTCAGCCCGCAAGCCCTGGCCAGCCGCCTCTCCCGCCGTGCCCCCTTGTACGACCGCGACCGCGAGGAACATTTCAACCTCATCTCGGCGCTGCACAAATCGCTGCGCGGTTCCGACCCCGATGCCGCCCTCTACTGGCTCGCCCGCATGCTCGAAGGCGGCGAGGACCCGCGCTACCTGCTCCGCCGCCTGACCCGCTTCGCCTCCGAGGATATCGGCCTCGCCGACCCCTCGGCGCTCCCCGCCGCCATCGCCGCCTGGGCCGCCTATGAAAGGCTCGGCTCCCCGGAAGGCGATCTCGCCCTCGCCCAGCTCACCCTCCATCTCGCCTGCGCGCCCAAATCCAACGCCACCTACCGCGCCCTCACCGCCGCCCGCGCGGCGGCCGGCGCCAGCGGCAGCCTCATGCCCCCCGCCCATATCCTCAACGCCCCAACACAGCTCATGAAGGATCTCGGCTACGGCGCCGATTACCGCTACGACCACGACCAGCCGGACGCGTTCTCCGGCCAGAATTACTTCCCCGACGGCATGGCCCGTGCCCAGTTCTACCACCCCGCCGATCGTGGCGCCGAACGCCGCATCGCCGAGCGTCTCGCCGCCCTCGCGGCCCGCCGCGAGGTCAAATCCTGATGCCGGTCGCAACCCATATCGTCGCCGAGGACGACCAGGACATCCGGCTCGACCGCTGGTTCCGCCGCCATTTCCCCGGCCTGCCACAAAGTGCGCTGCAAAAACTCTGCCGCACCGGTCAGGTCCGTCTCGATGGCGCGCGGGTGCAACCGGCCAGCCGCATCGCCGCCGGACAGACCATCCGCGTGCCGAGCCTGCCCGAACGCCCCCCCGAAACTCGCCAGAGCCCTCCGGCCAACCCGGCGGATATCGCTCGCGCCAAGGCCCTGATCCTCTACCAGGACCAGGATCTGCTGGTCCTCAACAAGCCATTCGGCCTGCCCAGCCAGGGGGGGCCGGGCATCGCCCAACATCTCGATGGCTGGCTCACCCATCTCCGCTTCGACCGGCCGGACAAACCCCGCCTCGTCCACCGCCTCGACCGCGAAACCTCGGGCGTCATCGTCGTCGCCCGCTCGGCCAATATCGCGGCCTCCCTCGCCGCCGCCTTCCGCGGCCGGGATGTCGAAAAAACCTACTGGGCCCTGGTCGCCGGCCGCCCGGTCCCGGTCGAGGGCCGCATCGATCTCGCGCTCGTCCGCCACGGCAACGCGCGCGGCGCCCATGTCTTCGCCGCAACCGACGACGATACCGAAACCGCCCACGCCATCACCGATTACCGGACGCTCGACCATGCCGGCCGCCGCCTCGCCTGGCTGGAACTGAAGCCGCTCACCGGCCGCACCCACCAGTTGCGCGTCCATTGCGCCAGCCTCGATGCCCCCATCCTCGGTGATGTGAAATATGGCAGCCTGCGCAACACCGATGATCGCGGCGTGCGCAATACCGCCGTGGTGCGCGGCGAGGGCCTGGCCGAGGGCCTGCACCTCCACGCCCGCCGCATCGACCTGCCCCACCCCAGGGGCGGTCGCCTCGTGGTGGAGGCGCCCTTGCCACCGCATATGCGCGCCAGTTTCGCGGCCCTCGGCTTCAGCGAGCCCGCCACCGCGCCCCCCCGCCGCGCGCCATGAAGCGCCGCGGCGCCCTGTGGCTGGCAGCCCTGCTGCTGCCAGCGGGCCTCGCGCTGGGAGGGCTGCTTTATCTCCGCCACGAAATCGACCCAAGCACCGTCAAGGGCCGCATCATCCAGGAAGCCCAGAAGGCCACCGGGCGCGAAATCGTCGCCCGCAACCTCCGCGTCCGCCTGTTCCCCGATCTCATCGTCAGCGCCGATGATGTGCGCCTCGCCAATCCGGCCGGGTTTTCCCGCCCCAATATGCTGGTCGCCCGCCATCTGGTGCTGCGCATCGCGCTGATTCCTCTCCTCTCCCACCAGGTGGTCCTGCGCGATATCCACCTGACCGGCGCTCACGTCTGGCTGGAACAGCGCCCGGACGGCCGGGCCAACTGGCAGTTCGGCGCGCGCGCCGGCACCGCACATCTGCCCGGCGCGCTGCCGACGCCGCGTGTGGCCCCCATGGCCATGCGCGCCATCACCGTGCTCGCCGTCGATGCCGATGGCGTCATCGCCTGGCACACCCAACCCGCCTCGGGCCGCGTCAGCCTGTCCCACCTCAACCTCCGCGAGGTCAATGCCAGCTCCACCATCGCGCTCACCCTCGCCGCGCAAAGCGGCGCCGATACCCTGACCGCGACCGGCCGTTTCGGGGCGCAGACGCATCTTTGGAACCCGGCCAGTCGCGCGCCTTGGCCGGTCGACCTCACCGTGCAGGACCAATCGGGCCGACTTCACCTGTTTGGCACGTTCACCAATCCGCGGGCGCTCTCCGGCTATGATGTCGCGGTTACCGCCCAGGGCCCCGCTCTCTGGCGGCCGCTGCGCCATTGGGTGGGTATCGCCCATTTTCCCCACCTCGCGGACCTGACGCTGGCCACGAGGCTCATCGACCGGGCCGGTCAGCTCGATATACCACGCCTGTCACTCACCGCCGGCCGCTCCGATCTGTCCGCCGCCATCGCCGGGCTGCACCTGTCCAACCTGGTCATCGCCGCCCCCAATCTCGACGGAATTTCCGGAACCGAAACCAACCAGATCAGCATCGATGGTCGCTTCGCCGCCCGCGGTCTTCATCTCGCCGCGGTCGTCGGCCCGATCGGCCGTTTGTTCGGCCGCGGCCGGGTCGCGTCCCAACTGCCCATTCCACTCGATATTTCGGCAAGTATCGCCGGCGCCACCCTGCAAACCCATGGCAGCGTGCAGCCGGCGGGCAATCATGCCGGCACTAATCTCACCTTTGCCGCCTCCGTGCCCGATTTTCCGGCGCTGGCACCGCTGCTGCCGATCTCGCTCTCCGACCCCGGCCCGGTGACGCTCGGTTTTCATCTCCGCGCCGACAACACCGGCCTCACCCTCGATTCGGGGCACCTCGCCCTAGCGGCCCTGGATGCCACCCTGACCGCCGCCTTTCGCCCCGCCGCCACCCCACAAATCGCGGCCACCCTTGGCATCATGCGGCTCGATCTCGACCGGATGGCGGCGCTGGCGCCTTATCTGCACCCGGCGGCGCTCCTTGTCCGGCGCACTCACCATACTGCCCATGCCACTATCACCGCTGATCGGATCCTGTGGCGCGGCGTCACCCTCGAGGGGCTCACCGCCCAGCTCGGCCTCGCCCTCGACCAAGTCACGCTGGCACCGGTGAGCTTCCGGCTCGGTCCCGCCGGACCCGCCGGCGATGGCACCGTCCGGCTCGGGGCAACCCTCAATCTCGACCCGCTGGCTACCCGGATCACGTTGGACGGCCATGGGCTCGATCTCGCGACCCTGGCGACCCTGGGCGGGATGCCGTCCAAAGCCAGCGGACGGC
>JAJXVA010000016.1 GCA_021782435.1 Pseudomonadota bacterium | reverse complement strand
CTACCGCCACAGCACCCCCCGCCACCGCCACCTCACCCCCCGCCACCGCCACCTCACCCCCCCTCCCCCCCCTCCGGGCGCAACCGTGCCCAAAAATCCACACTCGAAACTGCATCATGCGCGGATCAGACAATCGATCTGGTCATGCGGGCGAGTTTGTTTCAGTTTCGCGACCGGAAATATTGCCGAAAGCGTCAGGTTGGGCCGCCGTCCGGGAGGCTGCGACTGGTGGGCGTCAAGGCAGATACAGGGGGATTAAGTGAGGTCAGACGTGCGAACACATCGGCGAACCATCCAGCTTCTTGCCACATGTTGCGTGGCTGCGCTTACGGTGCCGCTCACGCCAGCCCTGGCGCAGAAGTCCAATCTCGGCAGTTCCAGCACCTCGTCCATTCAGCCGCAGGTCGGTGCCAACGCGCCGGAGCGCGTCATCGTGCGCGCCCAGCGTCTGCTGGTGCGTGAAAAGAACTCGCCCTCCGCGGTCACCGAGCTCGGCACCGCCGCCATCAACCAGACCGGCGTTGGTGGTTCGGTCGCCACCCTGCTGCGCCAGGCTCCGTCCATCTACGTCTATCAGCAGGGCATCGGTAACAACGAACCCGTGCTGTCGGTGCGCGGCGTGCGTGGTCTCGAAACCGCCCAGACCCTCGATGGCGTGCCCATGCAGGACCTGCTCGATGGCGGCTCCGGCGGCTATCTGACCAGTAACATCGGCGGCTACTTCAACCTCGACCAGATCAGCAACGTCTCGGTCTATCCCGGCGTCGCCTACCCCGACCAGAACACGTTCGGCACCATCGGCGGCACCATCGCTTACGGCTCCAAGCGCCCGACCAATGATTTCGGGGTGGATGTGTTTGGCTCGGTTGGCTCCTTCGGCACCTATAACGAAGGCTTCACCCTGAACACCGGCCGCATGAATGGCTGGCTCGGCACCGGCGACGACGCGCCCAAGGCCGTGCTGCAATACTCCAACCTGCAAACCAGCGGCTTCATCGACAATACCGGCGCCCGTTACAACAACGTCTATGGCGCGTTCGACAAGCCCTATCAGGACGGTCTGTCCGACTTCCAGGCGACCATCATCTACAACACCGGCGCCGGCTACATTCAGTCGGAACCCACCCCGGTGCCGTACCTGCAAAAGAACGGTTTGTTCAGCAACTATCCGGCCAGCCAGGTCAACCAGTTCCAGAACAACGACTATTTCACCGCCATCCTCAAGGATGACACCTATATCAGCGACTATCTGAACGTCGGCCTGACCGCCTTCTACCGCTACAACGATTCGGCCCTGGAAGCGTATGGCTCGCCCTTCGCCATCCAGCCGCCGGGCGCACCCGGCTCCTCGACCGTGGGCGGCGCCAATCCGTTCGTGCAAACCCCGGCCGGCTTCGGCCTGCAGGGCCTCTATGTTCCGGGCCCCGGCGGGAATTTCTACGACGCTGGTCCGCAGACCTATAACCCGCAAACCGCCTTCCCGGTTGGCTCCGCCGCCTGTCCGGTCGCGGCCAACGCGGCCTGGGCCAAGGCGGGTCTCACCAATCCGTGCGGCACCAACGCGTCCCTCGGTCAGACCCATACCGACACGTATGGCATCCAGCCGCGGGCGACCATCTTCCTGCCGGAAATCTACGGTATCAATAACACCATCAAGGTCGGTGGCCTGATCGCCAAGGAAACCGCCACCTCCCCGCCCAGCTATCTCTGGGGCACGGCGCAAATTCCGCAAACCCCGGCCAACCAGACCGGTGGCTTCTCCGGCGGGTCCATGCGCGCCATCTTCCAGGTCTATGCGCAGGACAAAATCGACCTGCTGCAGAACACCTTGCACATCACCCCGGGTATCACCTGGGAAGGCACGTACTCGGAAACCGATGGCGCCAATGTTTACGGCGGCACGCCGCAGCCCGCTTATCTGGCGCAACCCTACTGCCAGGCCGGCAACCCCTGCTTCTTCGGCGACTACAAGGCCTCCAAGTGGGACAAGGCGTATCTGCCCTTCGCCAACATCTCTTATGACTTCGACAAAGTCGCCCCGGCCCTCAAGGGCTTGAGCGTCTACGGCAGCTTCGGCGAATCCGCGCTGTTCGCTCCCGTCGCCGATTTCAGCCCGAACCTGCTCGGCACCCCGCCAAACGCCTCGATCGTCCACATGTATGAAGGCGGTATCAAGTACAACACGCCGAAACTGTATGTGTCGTTGGACTATTTCTACCAGAAGGTGGACCGCGACTTCGGCTTCTTCCAGTTCCAGTCCGGCCCCAATGTCGGTCTGTCGCTCTATAACAACGCCGGCCAGCGCGAAATGAAGGGCATCGAGGGCGCCGTCCAGTATCAGGTGACGCCGGCGGTCCAGCTGTTCGGTAACTTCTCCTACAACATCGACAAATACCTGGTCACCACGCTCGCCAGCGCGACCATCTTCGAGGACCAGTTCGGTATCGTGCAGAGCGGTCAGCCCATCACCGGCGTGCCGGACTGGATCGCCAATTTCGGCGTGGACTACACGAAGCATAACCTGTTCCGTGAAGACGACGAAATGAACCTGCGCTTCTCGGGTCAGTACACCGGCTATCAGCCCACCACCTACGATCTGAATGGCTTCCAGAACATCGGCAAGGTTCCTGGGGTCACGCCATTCGGCACCTACCAATACTACTCGGTCACGTCCGGTGCCACGACCTACGATCCGAACGGCGGTATCAGCCCGTTCGTGATCTTCAACCTCGACTGGAACTACACCATGCCGACGCCGAGCGCGCCGTTCCTCAAGAACGTCAAGTTCGACCTCAACATCCAGAACCTCTTCAACCACTTCTACTACCAGTATTTCTACAAGCAGATCTCGCCCAACAACTGCCCGGCCTTCTCGTCCGGTCCGTTCAAGGGTCTGCCGCAAACCAACTATGGCTGCACGCCGTCCTTCGCCGACGCGCTGCCTGGCGAACCCTTCGCCGCCACCTTCACGATCACCGCGCACTTCTAAGCCGGCCGATCACACGACAACGAGCGGCGGGGCTTCGGCCCCCCGATCACACGACAACGAGCAGCGGGGCTTCGGCCCCGCCTTTTTTTATTCGCGCCGCGCCGGCAGGAATTGCCGCGGCACAGGAAAACCCGGTGTGGTTTCGCGCGCGGAAACGCCAAGGGAAATCCACTGAACATAGCGCTGCCCGCCCGCGCCGCGCGGTAATTCCCGGTCCTATTTCACAATCGCCTGTCCACCGAATATCCCGCGCAAAAACCCCGGCGTCAGCGCCGAAAGCGGGTTGATGTGCACCGTCGGGTCACTCAACGGCCCCGATAATGTGTAGTCGGCGGCAAACAACCCCCCGCCCTTCTCGAGGCTGAACAGCTTGCCGATCAGCGGCACCCGTCCCGGCAGGGAATTAAAAAAATATCCGGGTACGATGGTTCCCTTCAAATCCGCGCGGTCGGCCACCAGGTCTATGTCTCCTTCCGCGGTAAATCCAAGCGAACTGCTGTAGGCACGCGCGCGCCGCAGTGTCAGCACCGTGTCCTGATACCGGAACGGCGCCACCAGCCGGGAAATCGCCAGCCCCGGGCCGCGCAACACGTCCACCAGCCCGTAAAGCGTCATACCCTGCAACAGTCGCGCCATGGCGGGCGCGCCGATCACGCGGAAATCCTGCAATTCGGCGCGTCCGGCCAGTGTCTGGTCGGGGCGCGCCTTCTCGTAACGGGCATCAACAATCATCGTCCCGCCGCGAATGGCGCCGCTGATATCCAGCGCATGCAGCAGCGTTCCGGCATCCTGGGCCGTGCCCGTCAGGTGCCGGCCGCCGCGCCCCGCGGACACCTCCAGTTGAAACGGCCCGGCGCCGGCCGTGCCCCGAATATCGGCGCGCGCGAAACGTCCCCCGTCATTCACCAGCATCGCCGAGGCATGGGTCAGGCGCAGCTTGTGTGCCATCATGACCTGGTCGAAGGCCAGCCGCGCGGTCCAGGCCCGCCCTGGCCGGGGCTTGGCGTGCAGCGCCGCCGCGTGGCGGGCGGCGGTTGCGGCGCGGGCCTCGGCGCGCGTCGGCGTCTGGTGCTTGGGGCCTCGCGCCAGCGCGGCGGCAACATCGAGTACCGGCCCGGTCAGGTCGATGTTCAGCGGCTGGCTGGCATCCGCCGGAACCGCGATCGTGCCGCTCGCCTCGGTGCGGCCCAGCCACAGCCGGGAAATCGTCACGACCGCCGGCTGGTTCTGCGCGAACGTGGCCCGGCCCGTCAGCCCGAAATCGCCACCACGAACATCCAGCGCGGTCAGCGCCGTCGGCCTTCCGTTCGCCAGCGCGAGCGTGAAGCGGGCCATCCCGGGGCTGCCCACCGGCTTCGCCCAGCCCAGCGGCGCAATCGCCAGCCCCGCCGGCGCCAGGTCCAGCGCCGCGCCGACACTGCCCGATCCGTCCTGGTTCTCGGTCAGCGTCGCGTCATAGGCGATCCCGCCCGAAATCCGGGCCGCCCCGGGCACCGCCGCCGCCTCTAGCTGCGCCGCGCTCCCGGTGCCCTTGGCGTGAATCACCGCAACCGCCCCACCCGCCGGCCGGGCGCGAAAATCCGCCGTCACATCCAGTGTCGAGGGCAGCCCCGCCAGCCGGCACGGCCCGCTCAAGGTCAGCCCCTGATTGCCGGCGGTCAGCGCGAAATCGCCGCCCGCGAGGTCCCGCCCCATCACCAGCCCGGGTATCCGCACCGCGCTCAGCTGGCTGCGCGCCTTGATCGCCACCTGGTCGATCGTCACCCGCGCATCCAGCGGCAGGGTCACCGCAAGCCGCGTCGCCAGCTGCCCGGTCGCTCCCAGAATCGGCAGTTTATGGCTGGCCAGCAAGTGCAGTCTCGGTTCCGCCAGCAGCGCAATCGCCTGGGCCAGGCTTCCCGACACATCGGCCGTTATTTCCCCGCTCTGCACCGCCCCGCTCAAACCGCTGATGCGCAGCCGCGCCTGCGTGAGCGCGAGCCCGGGCAGCGTCGGGTCCGACGGAGCCTGGCTCGCCTTATCCAGCGAGACCGTCATCGCGTCGGGCGAATCCAGGGTCAGGGTCGCGCGCGGCGCCAGAATCGGGGGCACCGTCGGCAGCCAGCGCAGCGACAAATCGGTCAGCGCCAGCGTCCCGCCAAGCTGCGCCAGCGTCACCTGGTCGGGCCCGAGTTCGAACCCCGCGCTCAGATGCGCCGCGCTCAAGGCGCCGGTTTTCACATTGGCCAGCACCCATTGCCTGGCATCCCGGCCCGGCCCGACCGGCCAGCACGCCGACAGGGTCTTGAGATCCATCGCCCCCATGTCCAGCGCCAGCTCGGCCATGCCGCGCGAACCCTGCCGGGTGGCGGCGCCATGCAGGTCCAGCGCCGGCGCCCGCAGGCCATCGGCGCAGGCCAGCACCACCTGGCCGTGCACCAGTTGCACACTGTGCGCGGCCGGCACCGCGGCCAAGGTCAGCGTGCCTCCGGCCAAAGCCAGGCTGGTGCCGCCGACATGCACCGCTCCCGCCCCGATCTGCACATCGCTCCGCACATCCGAAAGCCGCCACGCCGGCCCGAACCGCAGCCGCGCCTGCCCCGCCACGGGAAAATCCAGCGCCGCCAGCGGCAGGGGCAGCGGCAGGGTCAGCCCCGCGGGGCGGAACGCGGTCCAGGCCAGGGTCAGCAAATGGTGCGTGCCATCGAAGCCAAGCCGGCCGCTCAGGCGCGTCGTGGTCGCGCCATCGGTCAGGTCGATCCGGGCGGTGCCTTGCGGGTGCGCCGAATTCACGCCGTCCCCCGCGGCCTTTATCCGCGCGCGCCAGCGCGTCGCCAGCGCCGCGTCGGTCACCGTCACCGCCACATCGCGCAAATAGAACCGATCGGGTGGCATCACGCCGCTTCCCCCGCCAGTCCTGCTTCCCCCGCCAGTCCTGTTTCCCCCGCCCGCCGGCGCCGCCCGCCCGGTATCCAGCGCGAAGCCCGCCGCCGTGCGGCGCAGCGCCAGGCTCGCCCGCGCCAGGGATAAAAACACCGGGCGGCCGCGACCAAGCACCAGGTCGATCGGCGATATCCCGATCGCGGCATGGCCGGCCGCGGCCATCACGCTGCCATCCGCGCGGCGCAGCACCGCATCGCCCAGCGTCAACACCAGCGGCGCGCCGGGGGCGGCGCGTTCCCACGCCAGCGCGGCGCTGCCCACCGACAGCGAATTCCCGTCTATCCGGCCGATATCGCGTACGAGCCACGTAACCGTCAGCGGCCGCCCATCCAGCCGAAACCCGATCACGGCCACCGTCACCGCGCAGAGTCCGGTCATCAAGCCCGCCCCGCGCAACGCCACGTGGCCGGCGCCCGCCAGGCCCCGCGCCACCCGCGACAGGCGCATCCGCCGCCCTGTCGGCGGCGCTTGACCTTGCGGCCCGCTCAGCCCCAGCCTCCGGTATGGTTAGCTGGGCCGATCCCTGGCCCCGCCCGGCGGATGTGGCGGCGGCCGAACTGTTTCAGGAACGCTTCGCGGCGCTCGGCCGGGCGGAGGCCCGCCTCGCGCGCGGCGCGCGCGGCCGTGCGGCGCTGGCGGCATTGGGCGGCAACAGCCCGTTCCTGGCCGAAATGGCCCTGCGCGAACCCACCACGCTCCGCGCCGTGCTGGCCTACGGGCCGGACCGCACCTTCGGGCAAATCCTTGAGCGCATGGCCCTGCGCGAACGCCACACCACCGCCGAGGGGGTCGGCGCCATTCTGCGCCGCGCCAAGCGTCGCGTCGCGCTGTGCGTGGCCCTGGCCGATATCGGCGGCGCCTGGCCGCTCGAGGTCGTCACCGGCGCCCTGTCGCGCTTCGCCGAGGAAGCCCTCGGCCTCGCCACCCGCCAGATGCTGCGCGAGGCGGCCCGCCGCGGCGACCTCGCGGTGCCCGATCTCGCCCACCCCGAACAGGGTTCCGGCTTCGTGGTCCTGGGCATGGGCAAGCTCGGTGCCCGGGAATTGAATTATTCGAGTGATATCGACCTCGTGCTGATCTACGATCCCGCGCCGCATGTCCGGGCGGGAATCGATGCGGAAACTCTGGCCTCCGGCTTCGCGCGCGTGGCGCGCGGCTTGGTCCATCTCATGCAGGCCCGCGACGCGGACGGCTATGTGTTTCGCACCGATCTGCGGTTGCGACCAGACCCCGGCGCCACGCCCCCCGCCATAAGCCTGCCGGGTGCGCTGACCTATTACGAAAGCCTGGCGCAGAACTGGGAGCGCGCGGCCATGCTGAAGGCCCGTCCCGTCGCCGGAGATATCCCGGTCGGGGCCGCGTTCCTCGAAGCCATCCGCCCGTTCATCTGGCGCAAGGGGCTCGATTTCGCCGCCATCGCCGACATCGCCGCGATGAAGCGGCGCATGGATGCGCGCTCCGGCAGCGACCCCGCCGGCCATGACGCGAAGGCCCTGGCCGGCTTCAACGTCAAGCTCGGGCGCGGCGGCATCCGGGAAATCGAATTCCTCACCCAGACCCTGCAACTGGTCTGGGGTGGGCGCGACCCCAGCCTGCGCCTGCCCCAAACCCTCACCGCGCTGCGCGGCCTCGCCCGCGCCGGCCACCTGCCGCGCGCCGCCCTGCGCGAACTCACCAATGCGTACAGCGCGCTGCGCCTGATCGAACATCGCCTGCAAATGGTCGAGGATCGCCAAACCCACTGCCTGCCGCCCTCCGTCGCGGCGCTCGACCAGTTCGCGGTGTTCCTCGGTCTGCCCGATGCCCAGACCCTGGCGCGGGGGCTCGCGACCCATCTCGCCGCGGTCCGCCGGCGCTATCGGGCGGTGTTCGACATCATCCCCGGCAGCGGCGGTTCCGAGCTCGACTTCACCGACCCCGACGCCCGCCCGATGGTGCTGGCCCGGCTCACCGAGCTCGGCTTCACCGACCCCGACACCATCGCCACCTCGGTGGCCGCCTGGTACGCGGGGCGCGTGCGTGCCTTGCGCTCCGACCGCGCCCGCGCCCTCATCGCCGAGGTGCTGCCCCCCCTGCTCAGCGCCCTCACCCGCCAGCCGCAACCCGACGCCGCCTTCGCCCGGTTCGACCGGCTGCTCGCCCGGCTGCCCGCGGGCGTGCCCATGCTCTCCCTGCTCGGGCGCAATCCCGCGGCGCTCGACCGCGTCGCCAACGTCCTCGGCGCGGCTCCGTTTCTCGCCGAGCACCTCGCCCAGAACCCCGCGGCGCTCGATGGCCTGCTCATGCCGGACCGCCTGCCATCGCCACGCCGGCTGCTGCGCGAACGCCTGGCTACCGCCACCACCCTCGAGGAGGCGGTGGGCGTCATGCGCCGGGTCCGCGCCGAGATCGATTTCTCCCTGTCGGTCGCCACCCTGGAAGGCCGCCTGGACGCGGATGCGGCGGGCCTCGCCCGCACCGCCCTGGCCGAGGCGGTGGTCGAGGCGCTGCTCCCCAGGGTGATGGCCGACATCGCCCGCCGCCACGGCCCGGTGCCCGGCGGCGGCCTGGTGGTGGTGGCGCTCGGCAAGGCCGGCGCGCGGGAAATGATGGCCGGCTCCGACCTCGACCTGATGTTGATCTACGACCACCCACCCGACATCACCGAAAGCCGCCCCGGGCGTGAGGGCGGCCGGGCGGTGCCGGCCCCGCAATACTTCGCGCGCGCCGCTCAGGCCTTCATCTCCGCCCTCACCGCGCCAGGGGCCGAAGGCCCCATCTTCGCGGTCGATATGCGGCTTCGTCCCTCCGGCAACGCCGGCCCGGTCGCGGTGTCCCTGGCCGCCTTCCGCCGCTACCACCGCGAACAGGCCTGGACCTGGGAGCGCATGGCCATCACCCGCGCCCGCGTCATCGCCGGCCCCCCGATACTCTCGGCCCGGGTCTCCGATGCCTGCCTGACGGTCATCGAATATGCCGGGCTGAACCCCGATCTCGCGGCCGATGCCGCCGCCATGCGCGCCCGCCTCAGCCGCGAGCGCCCGGGCCATGGCCCCTGGGACGTGAAACACCGCGGCGGCGGGCTGATGGAGGTCGCCTTTATCGCGGAAATCCTGCAACTGCGCCACGCCGGCGCCCATCCCGGCCTCGCCCACCCCACCACCCGCGAAGCCCTGCAGCGTCTGAACGCGAACGGTCTGCTGACCGAGGCCGATACCGAAACCCTGAGCCGCGCCGATCTGCTGTGGCGCACCGTCCAGGGGCTGCTGCGCGTCACCGTCGGTGATCTGCGCGAGGCGGCGCTGCCCGCCGCCACCGCCGAGGTCTTGCTTCATGCCCTGGCATGGACACATGTCGCGACCGAGGCCGAGCTGCACCGCCTGATGGACGACACCGCGCAGGCCGTGCGCGATGCCTTCACCCGGCTGGTGGCGCCACTGCCCGATCCGATCAGGGAGACGACCGAATGACCCTATCCGCTGGCGATGCCGCCCCGGAGTTCACGATGCCGGCAACCCATGGCCGCGAGGTGGCGCTGGCCCGGCTCAGGGGCAAACCCTTCGTGCTCTATTTCTATCCCAGGGCCGATACCCCGGGCTGCACCAAGGAAGCCTGCGCCTTCCAGCAGGCCCTGCCGCAACTCGGCCATATCGGCGCAACCGTCATCGGCGTATCCAAGGACAAACTGCCCGCGCTCGAGAAATTCGCCGAAAAATACGGGCTCGAATTCCCGCTCGCGTCCGACCAGTCGGGCGTCGCCGAGGCGTTCGGCGCCTGGGTCGAGAAATCCATGTACGGCCGCACCTACATGGGCATGGACCGCGCCACCTTCCTGATCGATGGCGCCGGGCGCATCGCCAAAATCTGGCGCAAGGTCAAAGTGCCCGGCCACGCCGCCGCGGTCATGGCAGCACTCGCGGCGCTCTAGCCGCCCAGGGGAGATCGCGGGGGGTAATCGCGGGGGCAAATCGCGGGGCGAAGTGCGTCGCCCCGCCACGACCGCGCGGGCGGCCGCCGCGCTACCCGCCGCGCCTCACCTCAGATGTAATATTCCGCCATCGGCGCGAAGCCATTGAAGCCCTGGCTCGCATACATGGTGGTATAGGCGCCGGTCGCGTGCAGTTGCACGCGCTCCCCGGCCGCCAGCGCCAGGGGCAGGCGGTAATTGGCGCGTTCATACATGATATCGGCGCCATCGCAGGTCGGGCCGGCAATCGCCACCGGGCCCATCTCGCCGCCGTCATGGGGGGTGGTTATGGCGTAGCGGATCGCCTCCCCCTCGGTTTCGGCGAGGCCGCCGAACCGTCCGATATCGAGGTAGACCCAGCGCAGATCCGAACTCCCGCCGCGGCGGCTGACCAGCACGATCTCGGTCTCGATCACGCCGGCATCGCCCACCACGGCGCGGCCCGGCTCGATCACCAGCTCCGGCAGATCGTTGCCGAAATGCCCGGTGATCGTCTCCATGATGGCACGGCCGAAATGGTCCACATCCGGCACGTCGTCGCGGTAGCGGGTGGGAAAGCCGCCGCCACAGTTGATCATCCGGATCTTCACGCCCTGGCTGCGCAGATCGGTGAACAGCATCGCCGCCCGCGCCACCGCCGCCCGATAGGCGGCCGGGTCGGTCTGCTGGCTGCCGACATGAAAGGACAGCCCGAACGGATCCAGCCCCAGCGCCGCGGCGCGCAGCATCAGCATCCGCGCGTGCGCGACACTGGTGCCGAATTTGCGCGAAAGCGGCCAGTCGGCGCCGGTATTCTCCACCAGGATACGGCAATAGACCCGCGCCCCCGGCGCGTGTTCCGCGAGCTTGGCCAGTTCCTCCTCCGAATCGAAGGCGAACATGGTCACGCCGGCCGCGTGCGCGCGCGCGATCGCACTGGCTTTCTTGATGGTGTTGCCGAAGCTGATATCCTCCGGCCGCGCCCCGGCCGTGAGGCACGCCTCGATCTCCTCGATGCTCGCGGCATCGAAGGCGCTGCCCAGCCCCACCAGCGCATTCAGCACCGGGGCGGCAGGATTTGCCTTCACCGCGTAATATATCCGGGCGAGCGGCAGCGCCCTCCGCAAGGCGCGGAAATTATCGGAAACGCGATCGAGGTCGAACACCAGGCACGGCGTGGCCGGCTGACGGTCGACAAGGAATCGTGCGATCTTGGAATTCATCGCAGCACCCCCCACTGGAACACCCGCCTGAACTTGGACGACGGGCGAAAAGTTAACGAAACGGTCGAACGAACCAGCGACCTAGAGAATGGGCCTTGCCAGAACGCTTGACGTCGTTGCGTAACCCGAGGGCCAGAGGCACGTGCGTTGCTGCGTAGGAGCTAACTAGGGCAGCATGGCCGGGGGCGCAAGCCCTACCCACGCGCGGGCCGCGCCTCAGCCGCCCGACCAACGCCGATCCGCGATGCGGCATCGTCAGGGCACGGAGATCCGCATGACCTATCCCAAGCCGCAATCCCCCTGGCCGGGCCTCGCCATCCGGGTGCTCCGGGCGGCGATCTCGGACCGGATCTCACTCAATGCGGCCGGCTGCGCCTTCTACGCCACCCTCTCGCTGTTCCCCGCCATCAGCCTGCTGATCTCGGTCTATGGGCTGGTATTCGCCCCCGGCAGCGTCGCCCCGCAACTGCGCCTGATCCAGCGCCTGCTGCCGCCGCTCGCCTTCCAACTCATCAGCCAGCGGGTCGAAACCCTGGTCACCCGCCCGGCCCAGACCCTCAGCCTCGGCCTGTTGATCAGCCTCGCGCTCGGACTCTGGAGCGCCTCCAGCGGCACCCGTGCCATGCTGTGGGCGCTGAATGTCGCCTTCGACCTGCCCGAGACACGCGGCATGGTCCGGTTTCAGGCCACGGTGCTCACCATCACCTGCGTCCTGATCATGGGCACCGTGATCGCGCTCGGCCTGTTGCTGGCGGTGCCGCTGGCGGTGGGCCGGCTCGGCGTCTCGGCGGCGGCGGGCGGGCTGATCCAGGGGCTCAGCTTCCTGGTTCTGCTGGCGTTCGTCCTGCTCGGGCTCGCGCTGCTCTACCATTTCGGGCCGGCGGCGCGGCGCGGCGCCTGGCGCTGGGTCAGCCCCGGCACGCTGGTCGCCACCTTGTGCTGGCTGGTGGCATCGGTTTTGTTCTCCCTCTATGTCGCGCATCTCGCGCGCTATGGTGCCACCTATGGGCCCATCGGCGCCGCGGTCGCGGTCATGGGTTGGTTTTACGTCAGCGCCTTCGCGGTGCTGCTGGGGGCGGAACTGGATGCGGAACTCGCGTAATCGTCTGGCGGCGGCGGGGCGAAGGCGCGCGGTCGGGCCCGCGCCATGACCGAAGCCCCGACCCTGGTCACCGGTGCCACCGGCTTCGTCGGCTCGGCGGTCGCGCGCGCCCTCGCCGCGCACGGCCATGCCCTGCGCCTCCTGGTCCGCCCCGGCGCCGATACGCGCAATCTCGACGGTCTCGCGGCCGAGCGCGTGGTCGGCGACCTCACCGATCCGCCGAGCCTCGCGCGCGCCGTCGCGGGCTGCCGCCACGTCGTGCACGTCGCCGCCGATTATCGCATCTGGGTGCCCGATCCGGCCGCCATGCGCCGCGTCAACGTCGCGGGCACGCTCGCCCTGCTGCACGCCGCCCGCGCGGCCGGAGTGGCGCGCCTGGTCTATTGCTCATCGGTCGCGGCGCTGGGCCTGACCCCGGATGGCACCCCCGCCGATGAAACGACACCGGTCGGCCACGTCATCGGTCACTACAAGCAATCCAAGCACGAGGCCGAACAGGCGGTGCTGCGCTTCATCGCCGAGACCGGGTTCGACGCCGTCATCGTCAATCCCTCGACGCCCATCGGCCCGCGGGACATCAAGCCCACGCCCACCGGCAAAATGATCGCCGATGCCGCGTCCGGGCGCATCCCGGCCTATCTCGATACCGGGCTCAACATCGTCCATGTCGATGATGTCGCCGAGGGCCACGTCCTGGCGCTCGCGCGCGGCCGGCGCGGGGAACGCTACATTCTGGGTGGCACCGATCTGCGCATGGCCGAACTGCTCGCGCTCGTGAACCACGTGGTCGGCCGCCGGCGGCGGCCGGTGCGGCTTTCCGTGCCCCTGCTATGGCCGCTCGCGATCGGCGCCGAGGCGGCCGCCCGCGCCTTCGGCGTCGCGCCGCTGGTCACGCGCGACCATCTGCGCATGGCCCGCAAAACCATGTTCTTCAGCTCCGCCAAGGCGGTGCGGGAACTGGGCTACACGTTCCGGCCGCCGGAACCCGCGATCGCGGATGCGGTGGCCTGGTTCCGCGCCATGGGGTATCTGCGGCCATGACCGTGCCCGCCCTCCTCTCCGTGCCCGCCCTCCTCTCCGTGCTCGCCTGGCTCTACCTGTGGCTGCTGCACGGGCGGTTCTGGCAGGACGGGCCCGAATTGCCGCCAGCCCCGCCAGGCGCCCCCGCGCCGGACGTCGACATCATCGTCCCCGCCCGCAACGAGGCCGAAACCGTCGCCGCCGTGCTCCGCTCCCTGCTCGCGCAAACCTATGCCGGGCGGTTCCGTGTCCTCCTGGTCGATGACCGCAGCACCGACGCCACCGCCGCCGAGGCCCGCGCCATCCCCGATCCCCGCCTGACCCTGATCCCCGGCGACGACCCCGCCCCCGGCTGGAGCGGCAAGCTATGGGCGGTGCAGCAGGGCGTCGCCGCCAGCCAGGCCCCCCTGCTGCTGCTGACCGACGCCGATATCGTCCACGCGCCCGACCACCTCGCCCGCCTGGTCGCCAAACTCACCCGCGACCGGCTCGACCTCGTCAGCGAGATGGTGGCGCTGAACTGTGCCAGCGCGGCCGAACGCTGGCTGGTCCCAGCCTTCGTCTATTTTTTCCAGCTCCTCTACCCCTTCGCCCTGGTCAACGACCCCACCTGCCGGGTCGCCGCGGCGGCGGGCGGCACCATGCTGGTCAGGGCCGAAAAACTGGCCGCCATCGGCGGCATCGCGGGGTTGCGCGGCGCCCTGATCGACGACGTCACCCTCGCCCGCCGCATCAAGCGCGCGGGCGGTGGCATCTGGCTCGGCCACACCACGCGCGCCACCAGCCAGCGCCCCTACCCGGGGGCGGCCGATATCTGGCGCATGGTGGCCCGCACCGCCTTCGTCCAGCTCCGCTATTCCTGGCTGTGGCTCACCGGCTGTGTCGCGGGGCTCGGCCTCGTATTCCTCGTCCCCCCCCTGGCGGCGCTGGCGGGTCACGGCGCCGCGCGCTGGCTGGGCGCGCTCGCCTATGTCGCCATGGCCGCCAGTTTCGTGCCCAGCCTGCGCCGCTTCGGGCTCTCGGCCTGGCGGGCCCTGGCCCTGCCGCTGGTCGCGGCCTTCTACCTCGCGGCCACCATCGGCTCCGCCATCGACCACGCGCGCGGCCGCGGCGTGCGCTGGAAAGGCCGCGCCTATACCGGGGAACCCTCCCCATGAGCGGCGAGCCCCCCTCGGTCGAGGCCTGGTCCGGCAAGCACCGTGGCGACGAGAATTTCCCGGTCGGCTCCTTCCTCATCCGCCGCGATCTGCGCCGGCACGTCCACGCCTATTACGCCTTCGCCCGCAACGCCGACGACATCGCCGACAGCGCCACCCTGCTGCCCGCGGAAAAAATCGCCCGCCTCGACCGGATGGAGGCGGTAGTGCTCGGTCAGGAAACCGAGGGGTCGCCCAGCGCCATGCGGCTCCGCGCAAGCCTCGGCGAAACCGGCGTCACCCCCCGCCACGCGACTGATCTGCTCATCGCCTTCCGCCAGGACGCCATCAAATCGCGCTACGCCGATTGGACCGAGCTTTATGAATACTGCCGGTTTTCCGCCATGCCGGTGGGCCGCTACCTGCTCGATCTGCACCAGGAACCGCCCGCCACCCAGGCCGGGTCCGATGCGCTCTGCACCAGCCTGCAGGTGCTGAACCACCTCCAGGATTGCGCGGCCGATCTTCGCGCCATGGACCGTTGCTACCTGCCCCAGGACCTCATGGCCCGCCACGGCGTCACCCTCGCCGATCTCGGCGCCCCCCGCGCCAGCCCCGGCCTGCGCGCGGTGCTCGACGCCCTGCTCGACGAATGCGCCGCCCTCAACGCCATCGCCACGTCCCTCGCGCCGCGTTGCCGGCGTCGCGGCATGCGGCTCGAGGCGGCCACCATCGTAAGCCTCGCCCGGCGGCTGACGCTGCGCCTTCGCCGCCAGGACCCGCTCGCCACCCGCGTCGGGCTCCGCCGCGCCGATTTCGCCGCCGCCCTGCTCGCCGCCATGCGCCATATCGGCCCGAGCCGCGCATGACCGCGCTCGATGCCGCCCCCGGAGATCTGGCGCTGGTCGAACGCATGGTGCGCGGCGCCGGCACCTCGTTCTATCGCGGCATGAAAATCCTGCCTCCCGACCGGCGCGCCGCCATGTACGCCATCTACGCGTTCTGCCGCGTGGTCGATGATATCGCCGATGAACCGGCCCAGGCGTCGGTCCGGCAGGCTGCCCTCGGCGCCTGGCGCGACCGGGTGGCGGCCCTCTACGAAGGTCGCGCCGACGATGCCATCTGCCGGGTCCTGCTCGCCGCCATCCGCCGCTACGCGCTCCGCCGCGAGGATTTCCTGGCCGTGATCGATGGCATGGCGATGGACGCCGAAACCCGCATCGTCGCCCCCGGCCTCGCCGAACTCGACCTGTACTGCGACCGGGTCGCCGCCGCCGTCGGCCGGTTGTCGGTGCGCGCCTTCGGCGATGCGAGCCAAGGCGCGGACCGCGTCGCCTGGGCGCTCGGCCGGGCCCTGCAATACACCAATATCCTCCGCGACATCGACGAGGACGCGGGGCGCGGCCGGCTTTACTTGCCGCAGGAATATCTGGCCGCCGCCGGTGTGCCGGCCGACCCCCTGGCGGCGCTCGCCAGCCCCCATCTGCCGCAGGTCTGCGCGCGCATGGCGGCGGCGGCGCGTGGCTATTTCGCCGAGGCGCGCCAGGCAATGGCCACCTGCGACCGCACCGCCATGCGGCCGGCCCGGCTGATGGCGGAATCCTACCTCGCCGTGCTCGATGCGCTGGAGCGCCGCGGCTGGCAGAATCTGCGCCAGCCCCCGCGCGTCACGCGGCTGCGCAAGCTGCGCATCCTCGCCTACAGCCTGGTGCCGGCATGATCGAGCGGCCGGCCCCCCATATTTCCCGGGAAAACGAAAACCCGGGCCACCGCGAGCCGCGCGCATGATCTACGTCGTCGGCGCGGGGCTCGCGGGGCTGGCCGCGGCGCTGGCGCTGGCCGATGCCGGCCGGCCCGTCACCGTGCTCGAGGCGGCCCCGGTCGCCGGCGGGCGCTGCCGGTCCTATCTCGACCGCGACCTCGGCTGCCGCATCGACAACGGCAACCATCTGCTGCTCTCCGGCAACGATGCCGCCATGGCCTGGGTCGACCGCCTCGGCACCCGCGCCACCCTCGCCGGCCCCGGCCGCGCCATATTCCCCTTCGTCGACCCGCGTGACGGCGCGCGCTGGCTGCTCCGCCCCTCCGCCGGCCGCCTGCCTGGCTGGTTGTTCGATCCCGCCCGCCGCGTCCCCGGCACCCGCCCGGCCGACTATCTCGCCCTGCTGCGCTGGCTGCGCCCGCCGCCGCGCGCCACCGTCGCCGAGGTCGCGGGCCATGGCCCCCTCGCCGAGCGCCTGATCGTGCCGCTCGCCATCGCCGCCCTCAACACCATGCCCGAGGTCGCCGATGCCGGGCTGATGGGCGCGGTGGTGCGCCAGACCCTGCTGCGCGGCGGCCGCGCCTCGGTGCCGCTCTACCCGCGTGAGGGCTTGTCCGAAAGCCTGATCGACCCCGCGGTCGCTTCCCTCCAGGCGGCGGGCGCCACGCTCCGCTTCGCCTGCCGGGTCGGCGCCATCGAGGTCGCGCAGGGCCGCGTCACCGCGCTGCGCCTACCCGAAGGCCCACAGCATCTCGCGCCCGAGGATAGCATCGTGCTCGCCGTGCCCGCCGCCATCGCCACCACCCTGCTGCCGGGCCTGACCGCGCCGCAGGCGTTCGAGTCCATCCTGAACGTCCATTTCCGCGTCGCCGCCCCGCCCGGTCCGGCCGGCTTCACCGGCATCGTCGGCGGCTTCGCCGAATGGGTGTTCGTCAAGCCCGGCGTGGTTTCCGTCACCATCAGCGCCGCCAACCGCTTCGCCGATCTCGCGCCCGATACCATCGCCGCGCGCAGTTGGCCGGAAGTCCGCCTCGCCACCGGCCTCACCGGCGCCCTGCCGCCCTATCGGGTCGTGCGCGAAAAACGCGCGACCTTCGCCGCCACGCCCGCCGAGGCCGCGCGCCGCCCCGCCGCCGACGGCGCCGGCCTCGCCAACCTCGTCCTCGCCGGAGACTGGACCGCGACCGGCCTGCCCG
Source organism: Pseudomonadota bacterium (assembly GCA_021782435.1). Classification (GTDB taxonomy): domain Bacteria; phylum Pseudomonadota; class Alphaproteobacteria; order Acetobacterales; family Acetobacteraceae; genus JAJXVA01. The sequence goes on along the minus strand of JAJXVA010000016.1, from coordinate 4,752 downwards.
CCACCATCGAGGGCGCGCTCCGCTCCGCCGCCGCCGCCGCCGCCAGGCTCCGGGCCTGATCCGGGGGGGCGGGGCGTGCGTGCCATGCGCGCCACGGCGGTATCGGAGCTTGTGTGAACGCCGGCGCGTGCCAGATTCCTGTTTATGAGTGATGATCCCAGTCCCCAAAGCCTCGCCGGCCGGCTATTGATCGCCATGCCCTCGATCTCGGAAGGGCAGCTCGCCCATGCCGTGGTGTTCGTGTGCGTCCACACGCCGGACGGAGCCATGGGTATCCAGCTCAACCGACCGATCCGCGAACCTAGTTTCGAAACCCTGCTCAAGCAGCTCGACATCGCCCCCGTGCCGCCGGCGCGCCATATCCGGCTGATGTCCGGTGGCCCGGTCGACCACAGCCGCGGCTTCGTGCTGCACAGCGCCGATTGGACCGCCGAGACCAGCATGCGGGTCGATGCCGCCCATGCCCTGACCGCGAGCCTCGATGTGCTCAAGGCCATCGCCGGCGGCGGCGGCCCCGAGCGCGGCTTCCTCGCCCTCGGCTATACCGGCTGGGGCGCGGGCCAGCTCGACACCGAACTGCGCGAGGGCGCCTGGCTCGAAGCCCCCGCCGACGAGGCGCTGATGTTCGGCGACGACCACGAAAGCAAATGGCGCCGCGCGCTTGGCAAGCTGCGCATCGATCCGGGCCGGCTGCAACCCACTGTCGGCCACGCCTGAGCCACCGCCATCGCCGCGACACCGGCGCATATCTGCGGCGTTTTGCCCCTTGTGACACGGCTTTTTGTTCGTCAGTGTCCGCAACGGCGGCGTAACGCTCGCGTCGCCCGCCGCGGGTATTCTCCCGCGGCTGTCCGGCCCTGTTTTTTCTTCTGAAGGATAACCCCGGGATGCAACTGGCCCCTTATGCGGTCATCGCCTGCGGATTGCTGGCCCTGCTTTACGGTTTCATCACCAGCCGCCAGGTGCTGGCCGCCGATGCCGGCACCGCGCGCATGCAGGAAATATCCGCCGCCGTCCAGGAAGGCGCGCGCGCCTACCTCAACCGGCAATACATGACCATCGCCATCGTCGGCGTGGTCATTCTGGTCATCCTCGGCGCCTCGCTCGGCATCCACGTCGCCATCGGCTTCGCCATCGGCGCGCTGCTGTCGGGGGCGGCCGGCTATGTCGGCATGAACGTCTCGGTCCGCGCCAATGTGCGCACCGCGCAAGCCGCGCGGCAGGGTCTCGCCGCCGGGCTCTCGGTCGCCTTCCGCGCCGGCGCCGTCACCGGCCTGCTCGTGGTCGGGCTCGGCCTGCTCGGCGTCGCCGGCTATTATCTTTTCCTGCGCGGCACCATGGATACCACCACCAACGAAGGCATGCGCCGCATCCTCGAGGCGATGGTGGCGCTCGGCTTCGGCGGCTCACTGATCTCCATCTTCGCCCGTCTCGGCGGCGGCATCTTCACCAAGGGCGCCGATGTCGGCGCCGATCTGGTGGGCAAGGTCGAGGCCGGCATCCCCGAGGACGACCCCCGCAACCCCGCCGTCATCGCCGATAACGTCGGCGACAATGTCGGCGATTGCGCCGGCATGGCCGCCGATCTGTTCGAAACCTACGCCGTTACCATCGTCGCCACCATGCTGCTCGCCTCCATCCTGTTCGTCGGCGACGTCCGCGACCGGCTGCTGATGCTGCCGCTCGGCATCGGCGCCGTCTGCATCCTCACCTCCATCGTCGGCACCTTCTTCGTCCGCATCGGGCCAGGCGGCGGCATCATGCGCGCCCTCTACAAGGGGCTGCTGGTCACCGGCCTGCTCTCCATCGCCGGCATCGCCGGCATCATCGACTGGTTCCTCGGCTTCTCCACGCCGCTCTCCCTCGCCGCCGGCGGCGCCCTGACCGGCACCCAGTTGTTCGAATGCGCGCTGATCGGGCTCGCCGTCACCGGCGCCCTGGTCTGGATCACCGAATACTACACCTCGACCGAATTCCGCCCGGTCCGCTCCATCGCGCAAAGCTCCACCACCGGCCACGGCACCAACGTCATCCAGGGCCTCGCCGTCTCGATGGAGGCCACCGCCCTGCCGGCCATCGTCATCTGCGTCGGTATCGTCGCCACCTACCTGATCGCCGGGCTGTTCGGCATCGCGGTCGCGGTCACCACCATGCTCTCGCTCGCGGGCTTCATCGTCGCCCTCGACGCCTATGGTCCCGTCACCGACAATGCCGGCGGCATCGCCGAAATGGCCGATCTGCCGGCCGATGTCCGCGTCACCACCGATGCGCTGGATGCGGTCGGCAACACCACCAAGGCGGTCACCAAGGGCTATGCCATCGGCTCCGCCGGCCTCGCCTCCCTGGTCCTGTTCGCCGCCTATACCCAGGACCTCAACCACTATTTCCCCTCGCTCCACGTCGTCTTCACCCTCGAGGATCCGTTCGTGGTCATCGGCCTCATCATCGGCGGGCTGCTGCCCTACCTGTTCGGCGCCATGGGCATGACCGCGGTCGGCCGCGCCGCCAGCGCGGTGGTGGTCGAGGTCCGCCGCCAGTTCCGGGAAATTCCCGGCATCATGGAAGGCACCGCCAAGCCCGAATATGGCCGCGCGGTCGATATGCTGACCCGCGCCGCCATCCGCGAAATGATCATTCCCTCGCTGCTGCCGGTGCTCGCGCCCCTCGTGCTCTGGGGCGTGGTCGATCTCGTCGCCGGCCGCACCGCCGCCTTCGCAGCCCTGGGCGCCATGCTGCTCGGCACCATCGTCACCGGCCTGTTCGTCGCCATTTCCATGACCTCGGGCGGCGGCGCCTGGGACAACGCCAAAAAATACATCGAGGAAGGCCATCACGGCGGCAAGGGCTCCGACGCCCACAAGGCCGCCGTCACCGGCGATACGGTCGGCGACCCCTACAAGGATACCGCCGGCCCGGCCGTCAACCCGATGATCAAAATCACCAACATCGTCGCCCTGCTGCTGCTCGCCATCCTCGCCGGCTGGCTGCACTGACCGATAAAAAAACGGCGCGGTTCCCAGGCCAGGGAACCGCGCCGCGCGTCCGTGAACTCACCCGGAACGTCTTGTCTTTTTCCTTGTAATCAGAGCGTCTTTTTCCTTGTAATCAGAACCGCGGAGCGCCCGCCAGGCCGGCGTCCCGTCCCAAGCCCCGTCACGCCTCCTTGGCGGCTGTCAGCGCCTGGGAAATCAGCGCCAGCGCCTGTTCCTTGCTGCCCCAGCCGGTCACCTTCACCCACTTATCCTCCTCGAGGTCCTTGTAGCGGGTGAAAAAATGCTCGATCTGGTCGCGCACGATCCGCGGCAGCTCGTCGCACGCGGTCACGTCCGAATAGAGCGTATGCAGCTTGTCGTGCGGCACGCATATGATCTTCTCGTCGTGGCCCGCCTCGTCCTGCATCAGCAGCACCCCGATCGGCCGGCTGCGCACCAGCGCGCCCGGCACCACCGGCGCCGGCAGCAGCACCATCGCGTCCACCGGGTCGCCATCCGCCGCCAGGGTCTCGGGTATGAACCCGTACGCCGCCGGATAGGCCATCGGCGTGAACAGGAACCGGTCGACCATCATCACCCCGGACTCCTTGTCCAGCTCGTATTTCACCTGTGAGCCCTGGGGTATCTCGATCACCACGTAGATATCGTCGGGCGGCGCCTTGCCGGCACTCAGCTTGCTCGCGTCCATCCTGGGTATGCTCCGTATCGTACTGACGTATCTCGCCGTCGCACTACCCCGCTGCGGCGCACAACGCCAGGGGGGCGGCCGCGTTCCTTACCCCCGTCGCCGGGCTGGCCAAGCCCCGCCGCGGCGGCTAAACCGGCACTGTCATGCGCCTGTAGCTCAATTGGTCAGAGCGGACCGCTCATAACGGTTTGGTTGCAGGTTCGAGTCCTGCCGGGCGCATGCCACCACCAGGGTCGGGGGTCGGCAATGAAAAGCGTGCTGCTGGTATTGATGATCCTGAGCATGGTGGCGGTGGTGGTTTCGCTGCTGCTCGGTCTGGTCAATCTCGCGAGGCCCAACCACGACCCCATGCGCTCCAACCGGCTCATGCGCTACCGCGTCGTGTTCCAGGGCGCGGCGCTGCTGGTGTTCGCCGCCCTCATGATGCTCTACCGCAGCAGCTGATCGCCGCGCCAGGCGCCGGCCAGCAGCAGCGCCCAGCCGGCCAGCAGCAGGGTGCCGCCGATCGGCGCCGGCCAGGCGGTGGCCCACAGGCCAAACCCCAACCCGTACACGGTCACACAGAAAATTCCCATCCCGGTGGCAAAGCAAAGCCCCGCCGCCTCGGTCAGGCGGCCGCCGCGCGGCAGCCATAGCGCGGTCCCCAGCAGGGCCAGGGCGTGCCAGCCCTGCATCTGCAAGGCGCTCTGCACCATCGCCACCCGCGCGGCCGCGACCCCCGCCAGGCCATGCGCGGCCAGGCTCGCCATCGCCACCGCCGAAAACCCGAAAAATGCGCCGAGGCCGAACAAAGTGCGTTGCATGGCCCGGCATATGGCCCGTCCGGTGGCTTGCCCAAGCCCCGCATCCTGGCCAAGATCGCGCCATGCCGCGCGGTGATCTGTTTCCGGAAATCGGGCCGCTGGAAACCGGCTACCTGCCGCTTTCCGGCGGACACGTCATGTATTGGGAACAGGTCGGCAATCCGCGCGGCCAGCCGGTGCTGTTCCTCCATGGCGGGCCCGGCGCCGGCGCCGGCACCGTCCATCGCCGCTTCTTCGATCCGAGCCATTGGCGGATCATCATCTTCGA
>JAJXVA010000182.1 GCA_021782435.1 Pseudomonadota bacterium | reverse complement strand
CTCCAACGTACGAACCGTTTATACAGCGTCTTCGGCGGACCATAGGAGCCAGGGGAATCCCGCCAGCGCAGACCGTTGCGAATCACGCTGACCATGCGATCCGATCGTGGTCGCATCGCCGGGCATATCGTGCCGCTGGTGGGCAAGCGGTCGGTCGCGGCTGTCACGCGCGCCGATGTGGAACGGATGATGCACGCGATCGCGGCGGGGGCGACGGCGCGGCAGGCCAAGACAAAGGCGCGTGGCCTTTCGACCTTACGCGGCGGGCGGGGCGCAGCAACCCGCACTGTGTCGCTGTTAGGGGGCGTCTTCGCCTATGCGGTCGCGCGTGGCTTGCGGCCCGACAATCCCGTGCATGGAGTGCGCAAATACGCCGAAAACCGGCGCGAGCGGCGGTTGACCGATGAGGAATATGCCCTGCTGGGTGCGGGCCTACGCGCGGCCGAGGCGACGGTGTGGCCGCCGGCGGTTTCCGCCCTGCGCTTCCTGGTGATGACGGGCTGGCGAAGCAGCGAGGCGATCGGGCTGCGCTGGGGTGATGTGGACCTGTCACGACGGGTGGCCGTGTTGCCTGACACGAAAACCGGCCGATCGGTTCGCCCCCTCTCGCGCGCCGCGTGCGAGCTGCTGGCCGCCTGGCCACGGCGGGGCGATTCGGCGCTGGTGTTTCAGGCGACACGCGGTGATGGCCCGCTGGCGGGTTTTCAGAAATTTGCCGTTCGCATCCTGGCGCAAGCGGGACTACCAGCGGACGTGACGCCGCACACGTTGCGCCACAGTTTCGTGTCTCTCGGCGCGGACCTGGGCTTTGCGGATGCCACCCTGGGCGCATTGGTTGGGCATAAAACCGCATCGATCACCGGCCGCTACACGCACCTTGCCGACGCGCCGATGCTGGCTGCCGCCGACCGCATCGCCGCCGAGACGCTGGCCCGCACGGGTGAGGCCACGCCCGGGGCGGTGGTGGTGCCCTTGCGTCCGGCGGGTGTGGGGTGAGCGTGCCAGCCGCCGACACGGCGCCAGCGATCACGGATGTGGCGGTGCGGAAGGTGTTTGAAGCGACGTGCCGGCGATGGAACCCGCCGAGTAAGGCACACTGCTGCACGATCGCGGCAACGCTACGGGAATTAGCACACCTACAGGAGGATAAACCGAGAAGTCAAAGCGCCGAACTCAAAGCAAAGGTGACCCGTTTCCGGAATGCCTTAACTGTGATTGGGGAGGAATTGCCCTACCTGCTGACGGTCGTGAACCCGGTGGTCCAACAGTCTTTGCAGATTTTCCAGGTGCATTTTGACGCGTTGCTGCGGAATGTGCCGGACCTGAACCCTGATGCGCCGCTTTGGCGTTATCCGTTCGTGTTGGAACATCGGCTCGGCTATGCGGTGTTCTTCGGCTTGGCGCACGCAAACCCCGCCCATCGCTTTGGGTTTCCGGCATCAGGCCGTTCGCTGGTTCCAAAGGTAATGGCCGCGCTGCTTGGGCTGGCCGGCATTGCGGCCGAGCCTGGAGCAATCGCCAAGCGTTTGAGCCGCCATGAGACTTTCTGCGCGGCTGTAGAGTGCTACAAAAAGTCGTGGAATTTGTAGCACACAAAGCCTTCGCAGATGGTCCACATATTTGCCGCGAACCGAAATGGAGCGGCATATGACTGAGCAAAGCTACACCGTGCGACGCGCTGAACTTGCACGCGAACTGAGCGCACGCGGCTATCCAATCTCAAGATCGACTCTGGAAACTATTGCGACAAGAGGCGGTGGGCCGGGCTATCGGAAATTCGGCAGGGTTGTCCTGTATTCCTTGGCTGAGGCCCTTGCCTGGGCCGAGGAACGCGCAAGCCGGGTGGTGCGATCCGCCACCGAACTGCGGCGCCGAAAAGCTGGCTGAAGAAAACCCCGCGCGCGTGATGCGGCGGGGCTTCGGCTTCGGTAATTTTCTGGTGCGACACGCTGGGGAATAGCCGAATCTGACCCGACCCGCAAGCGCGCGCTGCATGGAGCGCACGCAATGAATGACCTTTCGATCCAAGAGTGGAAACCGTGCCGGCAAGGTAGCCTACGCGGCTTTGCGACGGTTGCGTTGCCGTCGGGTATGACCCTGCATGGCTGCGGAGTTTTCGCCGGCCCTACCGGGCCATGGGCCGCGCCACCGACCAAGACAATGATCGGGCGGGACGGGGCCGCGATGCGTGGTGTGGACGGCAAAGCACGGCACGTGCCGGTGGTTTCCTTCCGAGACAAAGCCGCTCGCGATCGCTGGTCAGCGGCGGTAATTGCCGCGCTTCTGGCTGCGCACCCTGACGCACTGGACGCTCCCGAATGAGCGGTGACGGGGTCCCCTGGGCTGCGCTTGCCGGTCCTGTCGCGCGTGAATTGCTCGGGGAGCCGACCAGGAAAACAGCCGGTGAATGGCGCTGGGGCACGAACGGCAGCCTATGCGTTCACATCGCTGGCGAGCACGCGGGAACTTGGCGCGATTACGAACGCGGCGAAGGTGGCGGAATGCTCAAGCTGATCGCCCGCGACACGGGACGCTCAAAGGGTGAGGCGATTGGCTGGCTGCGCGAGCATGGCTTCATCGAACGCGAGCACGCACCGAGCCGCGCCGAGGCAGTGGAACCAGCGCCGTCATCTCGGCCGGCCAAGACATACGATTACCGCGACGCGAACGGCGCGCTTCGCTTCCAGGTCTGCCGCTACGAGCCGAAGGCCTTCCGCCAGCGCCGCCCCGACGGCAAGGGCGGCTGGCACTGGAACCTACACGACATCGAGCCAATACTTTACCGATTACCAGAACTACTAGCCGTGACAGCGGATGCGACGATCTATGTTTGCGAAGGCGAGAGGGATGTCGATACCCTGGCCGAGCATTTTTTGCCTGCGACCACCGCGCCAGGCGGTGCGGGTAAATGGCGCGAAACCTTCAACCCGACTCTGAAGGGCAGGCACGTCGTGATCCTGCCCGACAATGACGATGCGGGCGAAGCACATGGCGAGGCGGTGGCACAGACGCTGCAAGGTGTGGCGGCGAGCGTACGCGTGCTGAAACTGCCGGACCTGCCCGCAAAGGGTGACGTGTCTGATTGGCTGGCAGGCGGTGGCACCGCCGAAGAACTGGAGCGGCTGACTGCTGCAACGCCCGTCTGGACGCCCCTGGCCGAAGCAGAAAAAGATACCGGCTTGCACGATGACTTGGCGATCGAATCCTGGACCACGCGTGAGATAGCCCGATCTGACCGGCTACTGGGCGACCTGGTGACCACCACCACGCGCGTGTTTCTGGTCGGCCGCACTGGCCTTGGTAAAACGATGCTCGGCCTTGCCATGGCCTGCGGCATCGCAAGCGGTCAGGGCTTCCTGCACTGGCGGGCGTATCGCCCAGCAAGAGTGCTTTACATTGATGGGGAAATGCCGTCGGAGCTGATCAAGGCACGCGCAACTGATGCGCTGCGTCGTGCCGTCAATCCGCCCGCGCCCGGAAACCTAATGATTTACGCCCGCGACGATGAGGACGCGATCGCAACCAAATTCCCGACCCTCGGCCGCATGCCGCCGCTAAACACCGAGCCAGGCGCGTCATGGGTTCTGGCCCTGATCGACAAAATCGGCGGAATTGACTGCATATTCCTGGACAACGTGATGAGTCTGCTGGTCGGGGTGCAGAAGGAAGAGGAAGCCTGGGCGGGCGTGTTGCCGCTGGTGCAGGCTTTGACTGCGCGCCGGATCGGGCAAGTCTGGCTTGATCTCACCGGCCACAACACCGATCGCCAATACGGCAGCAGCACGAAAAGCTGGCGGTTCGATGCGGTCGGCATCATGACCCCGCTGCCGGAGGGTCAGCGCAACGCGAACGATCTTGCCTTTACGCTGAGCTTCGATCACCCCGGCAAGGCCCGTCGCCGGATGCCCAACAACGCCGCTGACTTCGCGACCACGACGATCCGTCTTGCGGATGACCAATGGACCAGTGGGCCGGCCGAGGGTAGCGGGATGGGGGGCAGGATTCCGCCCATGGCCAAGGCCTGGCATAAGGCCCTGGTGAATACCCTGGCGGTGGCTGACCCCCCGGGCGCCGTCTCGCGAACCACGTGGTATTATCAAGGGGCGCATGAAGGCCTGGCAGAACCGCTGCAACCCGATGATACCAAATCGGCGAAACGCGCCAAGCAAGCCGGGTTCCGCAAATATCTTTCCGTTCTGAAAGTCGGCGGCTGGGTCGGGGTGAATGGCGACGCAATAACCAACCTGCGAGCGGTCCGATGATGAGGCGCCCCATTGGCCGTGCACCGTCGTGCACCGATACGAAGATGGGTCGCGTGCACCGCGTGCACCGTCGTGCACCGCCCATGCACCGGGCGTGCACCGTCGTGCACCGTTTGGCCCGGCTAGCAGTGCACCACGTGCACCGTTCCCTAAAGAACGGTGCACGGTGCACGCCTCGATCCCTGCGGATAGGTTTCGCTGGCACCGCTCACGTCGCGTCTATTAAAAAAGACCCATGACCCGCGCCCATAGCCCGACCCTTGAAGCCCGCCGCGTCCTGGAGCGCGGCGCGAGCTTCGGTCTGCCACATGAGGCCCTTGCCGCCATGGTCGGCGTCAACCCCGGCACGCTGCGGCGGCACTACCGGGACGAACTGGACCT
>JAJXVA010000015.1 GCA_021782435.1 Pseudomonadota bacterium | reverse complement strand
CGGCGGATACATCGAGAGGGTCGCGCCAACGAAGGGCTGGCCTGCGGTGTAGCTCACCTTGAACGGCTCGTAGTCCATGCAGACGTGGTTCGTCGGCACGTAGAACATGTGGGTCATCTGGCTGTAGCTCGCCGGCTGCTCGTCCTTGGAGCCTAGCGCCGCCGGGCACACGTTCTGCGTGTTGTGGTCCGCACCCTGGTCGCCCGGGGCATATTCCGAAACCACCTGCGGCACGCCGGTCTGGAGATCAACATGTGTGGCCCAGTTCACCGCCGGGTCATACTTGTTGGCCTGCAGCAGCTCGCCCGTGTTGCGGTTCAACACATAGGCAAAGCCGTTGCGATCGAAATGCACCAGCGCCGGGGTCATCTTGCCGTTGACGCGGGTATTGGCGAGGATCATCTCGTTGATCCCGTCATAGTCCCACTGGTCGTGCGGCGTCATCTGATAGACCCACTTCGCCATGCCGGTATCGGCATCGCGGGCGAAGACCGTCATCGACCATTTGTTGTCGCCCGGACGCTGGGTCGGGTTCCAGGTTCCCGGATTGCCAGAGCCGTAGAACAGGGTGTTGGAGGATGGGTCGTAGGAGATCCAGCCCCAGGTGCCGCCGCCGCCGTTCATCCACTGTTGACCCTGCCAGGTCTTCAGCGAGGAGTCGGCGCCAACCGGCTTGCCCATGAACGTGGTCTTGTCCGGGTCGAACATGATGTCCTTATCCGGGCCCGAGGAATACGCGGTCCAGATCGACTTACCGGTCTTCTCGTCATAGGCCATCATACGGCCGCGGATACCAAACTCCCCGCCACTGATACCGACGAACACCTTGCCGCCTTCAACGAATGGGGCCGAAGTGCCGGTTTCACCCACCGCCGGGTTTCCGGTCTTCACTTTCCACACGACCTTTCCGGTCTGCGCGTCCAAGGCCACCAGCGTGGTGTCTGCCTGGTGAAGGAAAATCATGCCGTCGCCATACGCGACGCCACGGTTGACCGTATCGCAGCACATGACCGGAATTACGTTCGGGTCCTGTTGTGGCACATACGACCAGGCGATCCGGCCGTCATGGTTCAGGTCGAGCGCGAATACCTTGTTCGGGAATGGCGTCGACAGATACATCATGTCGCCAATCACCAACGGGCCACCTTCATGGCCACGCAGCACGCCGGTCGAGAATGTCCAGACCGGGCGCAGTTCCTTCGCGGTTTTGGTGTTGATCTGCGACAGCGTGCTGTAACGCTGGCCCGCGTCGTTTCCCAACGGGGTCGCCCAGTTGGCCGGATTCTTCATCAGCGTGGCCAGGTCATCGGCGCGCGCGGCGCTGAAACCGACCAGCGCAACGCCAGCCAGGGCACAAACGCCCAAGGCAAGCTTCGTTTTAAACGAACGCATTATGGTCATCCTCCTCGTTGTTGAGCCCGGCTCAGCCGGGTCTCGCTTTTTAGCCCCCAGCTCGGCGTCGCCGCCGAACCCATCCCCCCTGCATCGCGCAGCGCATTCACCACGAAACCGTCTTCCGCCCCGGTCAGGCCGCCAGGACATCCCGTGCGGTTGACAGTCTTGTCGCACCGCACAAAACGGTGCCAGGGCCGACAAGCCAATCAAACGTCGTGGCCCCAAGAGATTGATACCAATCCACCAATCCTGACAAGAGTATTCGCGCTCCGACTATGCAAGGATTTCCAGTGTCAACCGGCCCGATCAGGTCGGAACCTGCTTGGGCACGTTGACCTCACAACGCCATCTTTTCAACACGTATTGCGGGTGCTCCCGCAGGTATTCGATCGCCCTCTGCTGCGCATTCGAGACACAAGCGGCCGGTGATGGAAAGTCCTCCATGGCCAGCCGCTTTTTCGAAACACTGTTTCGGGTGCCCGGCCAGGCAGTAGACCAGAACCAGTTGGATCATTATGCAGTGCCCCATCCCGATTGCCGGGTCATTACCCGAGTATTTTCCATCAAGGTTAGACCGAATCTGAAAGCGTCAATGGTTGCACAACCCCCGCCCCGCGACATTTTCTGACTACGCCGAACCCGCGGCGAACCCAGCCGGCGCCTCGCGCCACGACCCAGGAGAGACGTGACATGAATTCGCCCCGCCCAATGCTGCACCGTGCCCTTGCCGCACTCGGCGCGCTTGCCCTCGCCACTGCCCAGGTGCTGATACCGATGCCCGCTTCCGCCCAGGCGCCCGCCCATCCGCGCAACGACTATCCCACCGCGGCGCGGGCCGACTACGTCATCGGCTGTCTCGCGGCCAACGGGTTTCATCGCGAATTGCTCGATAAATGCGCCTGCGGCATCGATGTCATCGCCAACGAAATGCCCTACGACGACTACGAAAAGGCCAACACCATTCTTTCGATGCAGAAGGCCGGCGTCGGACCGCGCAGCGGTCTGTTCCGCAACACCCCGATCGCTCGCGAAGAGCTGAAAAAACTCCACAAGGCGGAAGCCGACGTCAACCTTACCTGCACCTGACCACATGAGAGTGCGGCGATTGCTGGTCGCCGCACTCTCATCCGCATGGCACCGGCCCACGCCAGCCTGCTCCATCAACTCGCCTCGCATATCACCTCATACGGGCTACCCGCGCCATCGGATGCAGCGACGGTTGCGCCCGCTCGTGAGGCGAAAACGATGCCGGCCGAGCGGTCGCGGGTCCAAGCCTCTCGCCGCGGGCACCCCCAGCGTGTGCCTCAACCGCGCGACAGGCCGCCCGCGTAATCGTCGGGCGCATCGCGATCCGCGGTGGCAAGCCCGGCCGCGGCGCAAATCCTGATGGGTCTCTCCGGAAAGTCGCGCCATGTTTTTGCCTGATGCCATTCGCCATAGGCGCTGGGCTCGACGCGCGAACCGGCTACGCATCGGATTTTGTTTGGTTGGGGTGCGCCAGTATTGGCGCAGCGCCAACCGCCTTGTGCATCTCAAGCCTGACCAGCAGCGGTTGGACCAGGCGCTCCTGTTGATGGAGATCCGTCGGATATACCGTGAGCGTGTATTTGCTCCCGCTTTGCCTCCTGGCCAGCATTTGTGCAAAAGCTGAGCCTAGGGCCAATCATCTGGACGCAGAAATCTTACCTTGGACAATCTTACCATCGTTCGAGGTATCGCCCTTATCCGCGCGTCGGATCTCTCCGCGATCGTTCAGACGGATGCCACATCCCGAATTCCAGGTTTGGTCGGTGCTGTCCTATGCCCGAGGCGAAGTAGCTCGATTTCGGCCATCCACGGGATGTCCCGGTATCGTCATCCAGGGTAAGCCTTTGGTATACCTAGCCATGGCCCATCTCGGATAGATCCTCGCAATATACCTCACTCCAGGATCGCTATGCGACTCCTGGTGGACTGCGCCCTGCGCCCGCGGGTGTTCCCATGCGTCCATATATAGAATTTCAGCCACAGATCCTCCGCCAGCACCGCACCACCATTCCGCTGCCCAGGCACCCAAACGACCACCAGTGCTCCGATTTTGGTTGCGCCTATGCCGCCGCCCACTGCTACCGCACGAAGCTTAATCACTCCTGGATCGACTCCTGAAGAACGCGTGCGATCATCTAGCGTTCAGAATTCTCTTCAGATTTTAATGAAAGTGATATTCAATGTTATTTTATCCGCCGCTTGGACGAGCTATGATTGTAACAAATTTCAAGACAAGACATAACGTCTTAATATCGATTATCAGTGTTCATCGGAACATCCCGCGCATTCCAGTGGATTATCCCGTCGTTGTGCCAAAGTATCCCCAGAACCTTGTGGTCAAAATTCATCTGTAAACCAGCTTCCCAGCTTGAGGCGTGCTCGCCGCCCTGTTTCTCTTCAAGGCTCATACGCTGGTAGGTCCGCGCATATTGGAAACCAGACGTTCGGTATCTACCCGGAAAAGGATAAACGCCGCGCCGGTTCGCGCCCGGTAGCGCCGTTGCGGGCTATCGACGTGATTGTAACGCTATGCCGAGGGTCAGATACGAGCATGGCTTGCTTCCGCAGCCTGAGAAAGCCGGGAGATCGTCCCAACCACTCCAACCTGTCTGCACCGGAACTCGCCGTCGCGTTGGCATACCGGTTCCTCCTGCCGCACGAAAACGTCTGAATTAAACGCCATGCGAATGACAAAAATTGCCTGCGCGAAATCCGAGAACGGCCTTGCCGCGGACCCAGCCGTCATGACCGGAGTTGCCAGACGCGCCACAGCCGGGCACGCCTTGCTCAGCCCTGCCACGTTGGGGAAGGTGACGCTCCGCCGATCTTCCGCCGTGCCAACAACCTGCCAACACGTCTCCTCGCAACCAAGTCGTCCGGCAAATACCAGCTCAGTGGGGCTCGCACGGATACCGACCGCCATTCCGCACAATCCGGACCCCGCCCCCGAACTCGGCCGCCTGGCATAGCCACGCACAGCAGGCGATCTCAGGATATTACCACCGGAAGCCCAGGATCCGCCCGATGAGCACCAACTTAAAGTGGCTCCCTGAAAACGGGAACCGCTCTGGCAAATTCGGTCATGATTCCAAGAGGCAAAATACATAACCGCAAGGCACCAGGCATGCCCGGCGTCATAAAATTCGGCGGTTTGGTAACATCCCCCTGGCAGGCCGCGTTACCGGGACCTGCCAGGGGATATGCGTCGGGTGAAAGCCTTACTCCACGAACTTCCCGGTCTTCTTCGCGGTCCATTCGGCAATGTAATCCATTAGTCCAGGTGCCAGACAGTCATATGGCTCCAGGCCCAATTCCTTCAGCCGCGCCCGCACCGCGCCCATTTGGCTCTTGGGCGCGCCCGCTTCAATGATCGAGGAAACGAACGCCGCGAATTCCGGCGCTGCATAACCCGGCTTTCCGAAACGCTCCGGGTGCACGAAGCTCAGCCCCTGAAGCGGATGTTCGCGCTCTACCGGCCCATGCATGTGCACGCCGCAGGCGACGCAGGCGTGGCGCTGAATGAGCGCCGACGGGTCGACCACCTTCAGCTTGTCACCGTTCTCCAGCACGCTCACCTTGCCAACCGGCGCGACCGCCACCATCGAGAAATTGGCACCCGCGGGCTTCCAGCACTTGGTGCAGCCACAAACGTGGTTGTGGGCCACGTTGCCCTCAACGCGCACCTTCACTGGCCGGTCGGTGCACGCGCAGCTCAGCACGCCACCAGCGAAATCTGCGGCGCCAGGCTTCACGCCATGGTCGACTTCGGGGTGAATGTTGACGTTTCCTGTCATTGGCATCTCCTGCACGCCTTGGCGGCGCGATACGATGTGAAATCTTCAGTCAAGCCCGCGCGCCCCGGACGGCAGAACAGCCCGTGTCACGTTTCTCGACCGGCTGGAGCGGATTGCCGCAGGGTGGATGACCCCGGAAGCATCAATCCCCTCCATCAACGAAAGCTGGAGCAGGTCCAGTCTGGCCGATCGCTCCTTAGCACGCACGGGTGTTTAACACCCCTCCACTGCGCCCGCGCAACCGCGTCACCTGTCGCATGTCTTGCGCAATTCCGCCGCATTCCGAGTTGAGCATCAGCCCGGTCGACGGCATAGCTGACAACCTATCGGAGGAACCAACGCCATGAACCGCCTGCTCGCATCGTCCTGCCGCCTCGCCCTTGGCGCCGCTGTGCTCGCGCTCGGCCTGAGCGCAGCCCCAACCGCCCGCGCCGCCGGCGACGTCGCCGCCGGCAAGGCCCTGTTTCAACAGAAATGCAGCATCTGCCACGCCAATGAAAAAGGGGTGATGCGCATCGGCCCCAGCCTTTGGGGCGTCGTCGGCCGTCAGGCGGGCACGCTGCCCGGCTACACCTACTCGGACGCCATGGCCCATGCCAACCGGGTCTGGAACGCGGATACGCTGAGCACCTATCTGACCAATCCGCAGAAAGACATTCCCGGCATCAAGATGCTGTTCGCGGGTCTGCCCAGCCAGACCGACCGCGACAACGTCATAGCTTACCTTGCCACCCTGCACTGAACGCTGACCTGGCGCGGCGCCGTCATGCGCCGCGCCAAACCCTTCCTGTCTCAGGCGCCGTGCGGCTCACGCGGCAAGACGTGTTCCTGAACAAGAAAATCCAACCCGTGATTCCAGCTATCGTCGGTATTTCCCCGAATATCCACGCTGCCACCGGCCACCATCTTGCCGGTCTTCACATTCTCGATGACGACGTTCAGATTCAGGATCAGGTTGCTTACCTTCTGCACCCAGCCGTATGCGACGAGTGTTGCCCCAAGCTTCCTGGCCAGCGGTATTTCGCACCCGTTGCACTGACGGAAATCCGGCATCGGGTTCAATTCCCGCGTCAACGGCGCGGTCGCCACCGGCACGAAATCCCCCGATTTTTTCAGCAGCGCCGCCATTTCGCGGTTCATCCGTGCGGTACGGGCCAGTTCCTCCGGCGTTGACGGCGCGGGCGACGTGTTATCCAGGGAAAACGGCAATATCGCAATCGTTGGCGCGGCCGCCCGGGCCGGCACCCATGCCGCCGACCACAAACCGCAAATAACCAGCGCAAACCTTGCGCGCGGCACGCTTCGTGCAATCATAGGTGGGACAGGAAAACGAATCATGATCCCTTACCCTACAGACCAGAGGCGCCGGCGGGCAAGCGCCACCGCGGCTATCGGGCTGCTTTTCCTTGGCCTACTGGCGCAGGCAGGCACGGCCCACGGCGCCACACCCGCGCTCACGCTCACCTATCTCGGCCTGGTCCACAAACTCCCGGCGCCCTCCGCCGTTCTCACCCCCCCCATCCCGGATGATGCTCTTCAGGGCGCGGAGCTTGGCATTGCAGACGACAACACGACCGGCCGGTTCCTCAACCAGGCCTTCACCCTGGCCCATATCCTCAGCCCGGATCCCGCCGCCCTGCTCAAGGATTTCGACGCCGCGATCAAATCCGGCCAGCGCCTGTTCGTGGTCGACGCCCCAGCCACTCTGCTGCTGAAAATGGCCGATAGCTCCGGCGCCGAGAACGCCCTGATCCTGGACGCCACCAGCCAGGACGACGCGCTCCGTGGCGCCGATTGTCGCCATAACCTGCTGCACACCCTGCCGGATCGGGCCATGCTGACTGACGCGCTGATGCAATACCTGGTCAGCAAGAACTGGCGCCGCATCATGCTGCTGGTCGGCAAAACACCCGAAGATGCACTTTACGCCACTGCCATCCGCCACTCCGCCGCGAAATTCCAGATCCGAATCGTCGCGGATCGCCCCTGGACATTCAATGCAGCGGCACAGCAGGCCGATACCGGCCATTATGAGGTCAACGCCGAGGTCAATGACGTGACCCAGGGCCCGAATTACGACGTGCTGGCGGTCGCCGACGAGGAAGGCAATTTCGGCAACCAGGTCGCCTACCGCACCGCCCGCCCTCGCCCCGAGGCCGGAACCCAGGGCCTGGTGGCGCAAGCCTGGTCTCCGGTCATGGACGAATACGCCAGCACCGAGCTGCAATTGCGCTTCCGCCACCAGGCCGGGCGGGACATGAACAACCAGGCTTACGGTGCCTGGCTCGCGACGCGCGCGCTCGGGGAAAGTGCTACACGCACTGGCAGCCTCGATCCCACGAAAATCATCGCGTATATTCGCGGCCCCCAATTCGAACTGTCTGGCTACAAAGGCCCCCCGTTCTCGTTCCGCCCCTGGGACGGCCAGTTGCGCCAACCCGTATTGCTGGCCGATACCATGTCTCTGGTCTCGGTCGCCCCCCTGCCGGGCTTCCTGCACCAAACCAACACGCTGGATACGCTGGGCACCGATCAGCCGGAGACGACATGCCATATGCCCTCACCCTGACGCGCGCCGCCCTGCTCGCCGCCCTCGCCCTGCCCATCGCGGCCAGGCCCGCGCGCGCTTTCCGCATTTTCGTCAGCAACGAAAAAGACAACTCCATCACCGTTCTCAACGGCGCCACGCTGAAGGTCATCGCCACCGTCCCGGTTGGTGCCCGCCCGCGCGGCATCGTGCTCTCGAACGACAGAAAAAGCCTCTATATCTGCACGTCCGACGCCGATCATATCGAGGTGCTCGATCTCGCCACGCTGAAAGTCGACCGCATCCTGCCCTCCGGCGCGGATCCCGAATTCATGGCGCTCAGCCCGGACGGCAAAACCCTTTACGTGGCCAATGAAAACAACAGCGAGGTCAGCGTGCTGGACATCGCCGCAAGCCAGGTGACCGCCGAAATTCCGGTCGGTGTCGAGCCCGAGGGCATGGCCGTCAGCCCGGACGGCAAAACCGTCGTCTGCACGTCCGAGACCACCTCGATGGCACATTTCATCGATGTCGCCACGCATACGGTCATCGCCAGCGTGCTGGTGGGCACCCGCCCGCGCTTCGCCGTCTTCACCAAGGACGGATCGAAGGTCTGGGTCAGTTCCGAAGTCGCGGGTACGGTCGCCATCATCGACGCCGCCGACCACAAAATCCTGCAGACGCTGCATTTCAGCGTGCCTGGCGTCCCCCAGGACGCCGTCCAGGCCGTCGGCATCAACCTGACCGCGGACGGGAAATATGCCTTCGTCGATCTCGGCCCCGCCAACCGCGTCGTCGTCATCGACCAGCAGACCGGAAAAATCCTGAACTATCTGCTCGTCGGCCAGCGTGTCTGGCACAATGCCTTCTCGCCCGACCAGAAGTTCCTCTATACGGCAAATGGAATCAGCAACGACATGTCGGTGATCGACATCAAGCGCCTCGTCGTCACCCAGTCGGTGCCGGTCGGCCAGTCGCCCTGGGGGGTCGTCGTTGGTCCCTGACCTGCCCCAGGCCGCCCTTGCGGTTGCCGGCGTCTCGCACAGTTTCGGCCCGCGCCGCGTCCTGCGGGATGTCAGCTTCACCGTGCATCCGGGAGATTTCACCTCGCTGCTCGGCCTGAACGGCGCCGGCAAAACCACCTTGTTCGCCCTCATCACCCGGCTCTACCATAGCCGCGCCGGCACCATCTCGGTACTTGGCCACGACATGCGGCACGAACCCTTGAAAGCCCTTGCCCGGCTAGGCGTGGTGTTTCAGCAGCCGACCCTCGACCTCGACCTCTCGGTCCGTCAGAATCTCCACTACCAGGCCTCGCTTCATGGGCTCTCCCGCGCCACCGCGGAGCCGCGGATCGTCACCGAACTCGATCGCGTCGGCCTCGCCGACCGTATCGACGATCGCGTGCGCAACCTTTCCGGCGGCCAGCGTCGCCGGGTCGAACTCGCCCGCAGCCTTCTCCACACCCCCTCGCTGCTGCTGCTCGATGAACCCACGGTCGGGCTCGATATCGAAAGTCGCCGATTTCTGCTCGCTCATGTCCGCGATCTGTGCCGCCAGACCGGGCTTGGCGTCCTCTGGGCCACCCACCTGATCGATGAGGTCGTCCCCGAGGCGCGGGTCATCGTACTCCACCACGGCCAGGTTCTGGCCGACGGACCACGCACCACGATCACCGCCGCCCACCAGGGCGATATCGGCGCCGCCTTCGCCACCCTCACCCACGAAGGCCAGCCGGCATGAAGGCGCGCGCCTGGCTCGCCTGCCTCGGCGGCATATTGCTGCGCGAAGCCCTGCGCTGGATGGGCCAGCGCGGCCGCTTCATCTCCGCCCTCGTCCGCCCGCTGCTCTGGCTCGGCGTCTTCGCCGCCGGCTTCCATTTCGTGCTCGGGCTGTCCATCACCCCACCCTACAAGACCTATATTCCCTACGAAGTTTATATCGCGCCCGGCCTGTGCGGCATGATCCAGCTCTTCAACGGCATGCAAAGCTCGCTCTCCATGGTCTATGACCGTGAAATGGGCAGTATGCGCCTGCTCATGGTCAGCCCTTTTCCGCGCTGGTATCTGCTCTCGGCCAAGCTGCTCGCGGGGGTCCTGGTCTCCATCGTCCAGGTCGCCATTTTCTTCATCTGCGCCTCAGCCTGGGGCATTGTCGCGCCTCCGAGTGGCTATCTCGCGGTGCTGCCCGCTCTGCTCGTCTCCGGGCTCATGCTCGGCGCGCTCGGTCTCGTTCTGTCATCGTTCATCAGACAACTCGAGAACTTTGCCGGGGTCATGAATTTCGTCATTTTCCCGATGTTCTTCGCCTCCTCCGCGCTCTACCCGCTCTGGCGCGTCGGTCAGTCCAGCCCCGGCCTTTACTGGATAAGCCAGGTGAACCCCTTCACCCACGCCGTCGAACTGATCCGCTTCGCCCTCTATGACCGTTTCAACCCTGTCGCCGCCGCGGTGGTCCTGGCCTATCTCGCGCTGTTCATGGCCCTGGCCCTGATCGGCTACGACCCTGGCCGCGGCATGCTCGCCCGCAAAGGAAGCGATTGATGCGCCCGTTTCTGCCCTGCCTGCTCACCGCCCTGACCATCTCCCTGGCGGCACACGCGCAACCCTACAAAGGCTACCGCCCCACCACACCCACCGATCCGGATTGGCCGTGCGACCAGTTGCTGGTGCCCAAACTCAGCGCCGGCAGTTATTGGGCCGGCACCATTCCCGCAGTGCCGCAGCCCAACTGGCGCGACGACCCGAGCTACAGCCGCATGGTCGAAACCCTGGCCGACCGTGCCACCCCTGACGATCAGGCCGTGAAGCTCGCGGTCACCTATATCCGCCATCAACCGGTCAAACAACGCGCCAGGGCGGCCGCCGCCCTGTTCGGGGCCGTCGTCGTGGAGGCCAACGACCAGCGCGACCTGGTCATCACCCGCCTCGACGAACTCTCCCGTCGGCAAAAAAATCTCAGCGCCACGATCGATCGGATCGAAGCCAAACTCGCCGCGATCCCCGCTACCGCCACTGGCGACCAGGCCCAGCTGCGCACCGAACTCACCGGAGACCGGGATCTGCGCATCCAAGGCTTCCAGGACACACAACACTCCATCACCTTCGCCTGCGCCGTTCCGGGCGATTACGACCGCCGGCTCGGCGCCCTCGCCCGCGCCCTGCAAACTCACCCGTAATCGGCCCGCGCGCCCACACCCCTCGCCCCCGCCCAGCGCGCGCGATTGCTTACCGTGTCGCGCCGGAAGGCGCGCTTACCGTGTCGCGCCGGCAGGCGCGCTCACAACGTCGTGCCGGAAGGCGCGCTCACAACGTCGTGCCGGCAGGCGCCTTGGGCACATCCACACTGCCCGGGCCATTGATTTCCTGGGTCAAATGAGCCGGGCGCCGGGTCAGGGTTATCGCGCCCGCGCCATTGATTTCCAGATCGGCATTGCCGCTCGGGCCGGCCTTGACATCCCCGACACCATCGATCTCGATCCGCGCATCGGTCAGCGTCAGGTTCGACAGATCGGCATTGCCCAGCCCTTCCAGCGTCAGGTCCAGCACCCCCACCTTGCCGGCGGCATGCACGTCACCAGCGCCCGAAATATCGATCTTCAGCTTCGGCGTATCGATCGCGGCAATGTGCAGATCCTGCGCCGATTCGAGATCGAATTCATGGAGGTTGGGTGCGGTTATCGCAATATGCAGGCTATGGCCGCTGTGGAAATGACTGACATGCGCATTGAGACGGATCTGGTCGCCGTTCAATACCACATGGTCCACCAGCGGCGCCGGCCCCGAGATGGTGATCGAGGGCGTCGCGCCTTGCGTGAATACTATAACTGCCGGCACCGAGAACTTCAGTCTCTCGCCACCCGCCCAGGTCAGGCTGCGCTCGGCGCTCGGCGCATTATCCGAAAACGTAATATCCGGACCGCTCGTGCCGTCATCCGATGACCAGACGAAATCCGGAAAATGCCAGGATTTTTCACGAAATGCGCCAGATCCCGCGAGGGAGGTCGCGGCCACCGCCGCACCTCCCACCGCAATCATTACCAGTCCGCGTATCATGCCATCAATCCTTTTTCCCCTGCCGGCACCATGGGCGCCGCCGCGCGTATGTGCAGCCGTCCGTAACGTGCCAGCAAATTCACCATGCCAATCAGAAACAGTACACAGCAAGCCATCGCAGACGCTGAACCGGCGGTAATGCCCAGAGCGAGCAGAATTCTCTGCAACCAAGACCCGGTAAATCCAGGCAGGGCATGAAACAGGGCGAACACCAGCAGCAGCACCCCCGCCAGGCACATGCTGACCGCGGTCACCAGCAGGGCAAACAACACCGCGCCCACCGCAACCAGCAGCGGCAGCAGAATGAACAGATCGATCGTCGCCAATCCCAGCACCGCAACGATCGCGCCCAGCGCCGCCGCCGCGCTGCGCTCCTGCTCCCAGCGCTTCAGCCCGGCCTCGGCGCGCAACTCCCGGGCAATCCGGGTCGGGTCACCCAGCTTCGCCGCCACCTCCGCCTCACTTCGCCCGTGCGCAACGGCTTCCGTGAAATGCGCGGTATAATCCCCGATGATGTCATTGACCGTGCTCGGCGGCAGGCCTTTCAGCCCCGCCCGCAGCTTCGATAAAAACCGTTCCCGATCGCTCATGCCGCGGTTTCCTGAAGAATGATGTCAACGGCACGGGCAAAACGCAGATAGGAGTCTTTCTGGGCGGCGTAAGCCGCCCGACCGGCTGCCGTCAGCCGATAATATTTGCGCGGTGGCCCTGATGAGGATTCCGCCAGATAGGTCTCAACCAGGCCATCATTCTGCATCCGCCGCATGAGCGGGTAGATCGTGCCTTCCCCCATATCAATCGCCTCCGCCAGACGCGCCGCGATGTCGTAGGCGTAGCTCTCCCCGCGGGAAAGTACCGCCAATACGCATAACTCCAGCACGCCTTTCTTCAGCTGAATCTGGTTCTGGTCCTTGGGGTCCACGTCTTACCCTTCCGTCCTCGGAACATTACATAACACAAGGTAGCGTGCTTTACAAGATACCAGGTTCGGCTTTTTTCCACCGCCGCGCCCCCGGTGGTGGAAAAAGTCCCTCACGCTGAACGGAATCAATCCCGCCGCAACGTTGCCCGCGCGAACTTGAAATCGTAGTTGCAGAATTCACAGGTCAACACGACCGAGTCGCCTTCGGTCATCTCGTCCAGTTCATCGGGGCGGAAGCTATCCAATATCCCCGCAAGCCGCCCCCGCGAACAGCGGCAGCCATAAGCCAGCACTCGATAGTCATCGACCCGGATCGTCGTCTGATTGAACAGCCGGTAAAGCACCACTTCAGGGGTCACCGCGCTGTCCAGCAACTCGGTTTCGGTCACCGTCGCGGCGAGCGCCGCCGCCTCGCGCCAGGGTTCGAGGCCAGGCGCCTCGTCCAGATCCTCGTCCCAGGCGCGGTCGGCATCACGACCGCCGGTGGCGGCAACACGCTGCAACATCAGCGCGGCGGCCCGCCAGCCGGCGCTGGTCCGCGCGCAGGCCAGCCGCACCAGGCAATGCATCTGTTCACTGGTGGCGAAGTAATGCTCGGCCATCGCCGCCAGGTCCGGCCCGGCCAGCGTCACAATACCCTGGTGCCGGTCCATTTCCCCCCGGGGGTCCAAGGTGAAGGCCAGATAGCCCTGGCCCAGCAATTCCGCATCGCTCAACCCCGCGAGATCCGCCGGCGCCCCCTCCGCGACCCGTGCATAGCCACGCAACGCTCCCTTATCGGTGCAATCCGCCAGCAGCATCGAAACCGGCCCGTCTCCCTTGGTTTGCAGGCTGAAACTCCCCTCGAACTTCATCATCGCCGCCAGGGAAGCCACCAGCGCCATCGCCTTACCGGTCAGCGCCGCCACTTCCGGTGCCATCGGCCGCCGGCTCAGCAGGGCGTCCGCCAGCGGTCCGAGCCGCACCAGCCGGCCGCGCACTCCCAAATCCGGCAAATGAAACGGCAGCACCGCGCGGGAAACCACCAGGTCGGGCACATCAGGCCGGTCGTCGTCTTTGGTCATGGTCATGGTCATGGCATAGAACATCGGCCTATTTTCGATAAAGCCCATGGCTCCGCCCTGGACCGCCCCAAGTCACCGCCCACATGTCAGGCACCATGTCGATCGATCCCGCCCTAACCCAGCAACTCACCGATTGGCGCCGCCATCTGCACGCGCATCCCGAACTCTCCCGCGCCGAGGCGGAAACCGCCGCCTTCGTCTGCGCAAGGCTCGCCGATTGGGGCATCCCTTTTCAGTCGGGCATCGGCGGCCACGGCATCGTCGCCACGCTCAGCCGCGGCTCATCGAATCGCGGGGTCGGTCTGCGCGGCGACATGGACGCCCTGCCGATCGATGAACAGACCGGACTTGCCCATGCCTCCCTCCGGCCCGGCGTCATGCACGCCTGCGGACACGATGGGCACACCACGTCCCTGCTTGGCGCGGCGCGACTTCTGCAACAGGACACAGCCTGGTCCGGCACCATCCACCTCGTGTTTCAACCCGCCGAGGAAGGCGCCGGCGGTGCCCAGGCCATGCTCGATGACGGGCTGCTCCAGCGGTTCCCAATGGAGAGAATTTTCGCCTACCACAACTGGCCCGAGCTCGCAGCCGGCCATATCGCGGTGCGTTCCGGTCCGGTCATGGCCTCC
Organism: Pseudomonadota bacterium; assembly: GCA_021782435.1. Lineage (GTDB taxonomy): Bacteria > Pseudomonadota > Alphaproteobacteria > Acetobacterales > Acetobacteraceae > JAJXVA01. The sequence goes on along the minus strand of JAJXVA010000015.1, from coordinate 7,773 downwards.
GCCTCGCGCGTCGCCTTCACCATGCTCGGCACCGCCGGCCACGCCGGCCTGCCCCACCTGACGCACGACCCCGTCCTGGCCAGCGCGCATGCGCTGATCGCCCTGCAAAGCGTCGTCTCCCGGGAAATCAGCCCGACCGATAGCGCGGTGCTTTCCTTCTGCGTCATGGAAGCCGGTGCCGCCACCAACCAAATTCCAGATCGCGCCACCTTTCGCGGCACCTACCGCGCCCACCGCCCTGAAGTGCGTGACGCCATGGCCGCGGCCATCACGCGCATCGTGCACGGTACCGCGGCCACTTTCGGCATGCGTGCCAGTGTCGAGATCGCCCATACCACCCCGCCGGTTGTGAACCCTGCATCCGAGGCGGAAATCGTTGCCCGCACCGCGCAGGGGTTGGGCTTTCCCGTCCATCAGGACCTGCCACCCAGCCTGGTCGCCGAAGATTTCGGGGCATATCAGCAGCATATCCCAGGCGCGTTTTTATGGGTGGGTAATGGCGAAAGCGCCGGCCTGCACAGTCCCGACTATGATTTCAACGACGTGATCCTGCCAGTCGCCGCGCAAACCTTGGCCGCCATCGCCAAGAAAGCCCTGGCCGAATGACCGGGGCCGCCGCGCCGCCGGCTCAACCCGCTCGCGGGTAAGGGTCCAGCGCCAGCGCCAGTTGCTGCGCCATCGCCTCGTCAAGATCGATCGTGCCGTCAGTGTAGCCGACATCGTCTACCGGGTCGTCCAGATCCAGATCCTGTGGCAGGTCCGCCTCGGGCATGAACCTCAGCTGGAATGCCTCCGCCAACTTGGCACTGAACGGAGCGAGGGTACGCACATCGCACTGCACCACCTCGGCCGAGAGCCTGCCTTCCGCCAAGACCAACGGGCCATCATTCGGCCGGCTCAGTCGGAACTGACAGCTCAGCGCGGTCACCGCCTCGAGCCCCAGCCGCTCCGCCAGCGCCGCCCGCGTTGATGCATCCGGGTGCAAGGTCACTTCCCGCGTTCCGGGCCCGATCTGGCCCACGCGCACCCGCGCGTTCATGCCGCCGGTGACGGAAACACGATTTTACCCGCCATCACTGCCTCACCCGACTGCGCCGCCAGGGCCGCGTCCAGCGCCGCAACCACGCGCGCCAGCCGCGCCACGCCGGCCGAAGGCTCACCCCGCCACACATTGCGGGCCAGGGCCTGCTCCAACTCCGCCATGTCGCCGCTCTCCAGCGCCAACTCATACGCCAGGCTGCGGCCGTGAAACGCCTCCCACATCGCCCGCACCCGCTTCGGCACAGACATATCTCCCACCCCGATTTCGCGCAGGGTCAGATCCATATCGGCGAACATCGCATCGAACAGTTTCTGCGCCAACTGCGCCGCCTCCGCCTGCGGCTCGCGTCGCAGGCGCCGTATCACCAACCCGACATGCAACCCGACCAGGTCGAACCGTCCATCCAGCGTGTCCGGCACATCCAGCTCGGTGTAGAAAAACGGGTCACGAGCCGCCGCCACCGCGGCGGTGTACAGCTGAAACCCGATCCTCTCCCGCCGAAGTCTTCGGCCTTGCGCGAACAATCCCATGCCGCTCCATAAAGCGTGCCCGGCCAATCTGAAAAGGGTCAGACAGCCTCCCCCCTCGTGGCGCTTGACAGACCCCGCCCGCACAGCGTGTCTACCCAGGACTGTGTGGTAATGAGGGCGCGTATGTCGCGGACTGGCTGTTTTCTCTTGGCACTGGCGTGCGGCCTGCCGCTCACTGGCTGTGCCGTGTTCAGGTCCCATCCGCAGGCTCGCGGCAACCAGGTCGACCCGGCCGAACTCTCCGAACTCGTGCCTGGCGTCTCGACCGAGAAGGATGCCACCAGCCTGCTCGGCAGCCCGACCGCGCATGCCAGTTTCGACGACAATAAATGGATCTATATCGGCTCGATCACCCGGCCCGTGATCGGCGGCACCCAGCACCTTGTCAGCGCGGATAACGTCGTCCTCACCTTCGACTCCCAGGGGGTGCTTCGCGATGTAAAAACCACCAACCTCAGAGATGCGCTGCCCCACACCATGATAGCGCGCGTCACCCCGAGCCCGGGCAGTAACGCCAGTTTCCTTCAGCAACTCCTCGGCAATGTCGGCAAGGTCAACACCTTGTCGCAAGGCCCGAACAACAATGTCGGCACCGCGGCCCAGTCCGACCAGGGTAACCGCTTCACCACCGGCATGTGATCCATTCCGCGGCCTGCCCGGCCCGCACAATGGAACTCAGCCGCCCGTGACATGACCCTCCCGACCAGGGGCACGATCACCCCGCCCCGTCATGCGTGGTCCTGACCGATGCCGCGCAGTTCCGCCTGCATGGCCCCAGGTCCGGGTATGCCGTCCACGTCGCGCTGGCCCAGCCCCTGGGCCAGGCGGGAATGTTTCAGGCCATAGCCCGCATACAACATCGCGCCCAATACGATGTAACCGCCCAGAATGCTGGCAGGAATGATATCGCCTTTGATTGCCGACAGAATGATGTCGGCCAATAGTGGCGCGGCCATCACCAGCGACCCGATTATGCCCAGGATCGGCGTCCATATCCCTCCGGGGGCGCGGTAGGGGCGCGGCATATCGGGCGCTTTCGCGCGCAGCCACAGCACGCTTATGCAGACAATCGCGAAGGCAACCGCCGTGCCGAGGCTGACCAGATTGCCAAGAATGTCTATCGGCAGCATCGCCGCGGCGGTGGCGATCGCGCTGCCGAGCAGGACGGTGCCGATCCAGGGCGTGCGGAACCGAGGATGCAGGACCGAGAACATTTTTGGCAAAAGCCCATCGCGCGCCATGGAGAAGAAAATGCGCGTCTGCCCATAGGTCAAAATCAGCATCACCGACGTCAGGCCGGCTACCGCGCCCACCTTGATGACGACCGCGAACCAGACGAAAGCCGGCCCCATCCGGTTGACCGCGAGCGCGATGGGCGCCGGCCCGCCCAGTTGCCGATAGGGCACCATCCCGGTCAGCACCGCCGCGACCACGATGTAGAGCACCGTGCATATGGCCAGTGACCCCAAAATCCCGATCGGCATGTCGCGGGCCGGGTCCTTGGCCTCGGCCGCCGCGGTCGATACCGCCTCGAACCCGACATAGGCGAAAAATATCGTGGACGCGGCCCGGAAAATACCCGCCGTGCCGTATCTCAGCCCGCCTTCACTGTGGGGAATGAACGGGTGCCAGTTCGCCGGATGAACGAAAAACACACCCGCGACGATGAACGCCAGCAGCACGCCCACCTTCACCACGACGATGATGTTGTTCACTTTGGCCGACTCGGAAACGCCCAGCACCAGCACACCGGTAATCGCCAGCACGCCCAGGGCGGCGAGCAAATTCAGCCCATGCCCGCCGGTGAACACCGTGCTGTGATTGACCTGCACCGCCTGCACGAAGGCGGTGGTCATATAGGTCGGCAGATGCAGCCCGAAATTGGCCAATAGACTGGTCACGTTGCCCGACCATCCGGCCGCCACGGTGGACGCCGCGACGCCGTATTCCAGTACCAGCAGCCACCCCATGATCCAGGCAAACACCTCGCCCAGCGTGGTGTAGGAATAGGTGTAGGCCGATCCGGCGACCGGCATGCAGGACGCAAGCTCAGCGTAACAGAACCCGGCAAACGCGCAGGCCAACCCCGCCACCACAAAGGATAGCATCACCGCCGGCCCGGCATATTCGGCCGCGGCATTGCCGGTCATCACGTAAATGCCCGCGCCGATGATGCAGCCGATCCCGAACAATACGAGGTTCAGCGGCCCCAGCGTGCGCTTCAGATGCTGGTTGCCGCATTCAAACTGAACCTGTTCGATACTTTTCCGAATGAGCAGGCGTGGGCCGCGCGGCGGCATGGCATCCATGTCGGTTCGTTCCTCTTCGCTAGCTGGGCAGGGCCCGCATCTCGGTTACGCTTAAGGCCTCGATCGCGGCACCGCAACGCGATAGCCAGGAAAGGGAGCGCCAGCACGGCCCTGGATCATGACCGCGCGCGCAAGCCATGCTATGCCGCAGGGGGCGCGAAAGGACCGTAACCGCCATGGACCAGCAGATAGACCCCTCAACCCACGCCGGCTTCTTCTCGGCCCGCCTCGCTGAAACGGACCCGGCGGTGGCCGCCGTGCTCCGCGCCGAGTTACGCCGCCAGCAGGACGGGATCGAGCTGATCGCCAGCGAGAATCTGGTCTCGGCCGCAGTGCTGGAAGCCCAGGGCTCGGTATTGACCAACAAATACGCCGAGGGTTTGCCGGGCAAACGCTATTACGGCGGCTGCCGCGAGGTCGACGTGGTCGAGACCCTGGCCATCGAGCGCGCCTGCCGGTTATTCGGATGCGGCTTCGCCAATGTCCAACCGCATAGCGGCGCGCAGGCCAATGGCGCGGTGTTCCTGGCCCTGCTGCGCCCCGGCGATACGGTGCTCGGCATGTCGCTTGCCGCCGGCGGGCATCTCTCGCACGGCGCGCCGCCCAATCTGTCCGGCAAATGGTTCCACGCCGTCAGCTATGGTGTACGCCCCGAGGATGGCCGGATCGATTACGACGCACTGGCGGCGACCGCCCATCACGCCAAACCAAAACTCATCATCGCCGGCGGCTCAGCCTATCCCCGGCACATCGATTTCGCCCGCATCCGCGCCGTTGCCGATGCGGTCGGCGCGCATTTTCTGGTAGATATGGCGCATTTCGCAGGCCTCGTCGCCACCGGGCACTATCCCAGCCCCTTCCCGCACGCTCATGTGGTCACCACCACCACCCACAAAACCCTGCGCGGCCCACGTGGCGGCATGATCCTGACCAACGATCCCGATCTTGCCAAAAAACTCAATGCCGCCGTGTTTCCAGGGCTACAGGGTGGCCCCCTGATGCACGTCATCGCCGGCAAGGCGGTCGCCTTCGCCGAAGCGCTGCGCCCCGAATTCCACGCCTACCAGCAGGCGGTCATCGACAATGCCCGGATACTCGCCCAGGCCCTCATCGAACGCGGCCTCGCGGTGGTAACCGGCGGCACGGACAGCCATTTACTGCTGGTCGATCTGCGGCCCAAGCGCGTCACCGGTCGCGCGGCCGAAGCCAGCCTGGAACGCGCCCATATCACCGCCAACAAAAACGCGGTGCCGTTCGACCCGGAAAAGCCCACCATCACCTCGGGCATCCGCCTTGGCACCCCGGCCGCCACCACGCGCGGCTTCGGTACCGCCGAATTTCATGACGTCGCAGATATGATCGACACCGTGATCGAAGGCTTGGCCCGCGCCGGTGATGGCGGCAGCAACGACGCGGTCGAGGCGGAAATCGGCGCCCGGGTGCGCGCGCTGTGCGCCCGCTTCCCGATCTATGGCACCCCCGGCTGAGCGCCCGCCGTGAATTGCCCCTTCTGCGGCAGTGCCGATACCCAGGTGAAGGACAGCCGCCCGACCGAGGACGGCTCGGCGATCCGCCGCCGCCGTTTCTGCGCCGACTGCTCCCAGCGCTTCACCACGGTCGAGCGCGTGCAGTTGCGCGAACTCACCGTGGTCAAGTCGGATGGCCGCAGGCAATTATTCGACCGCGACAAGCTCGCCCGCTCCATCCGCACCGCGCTGCGCAAGCGCCCCGTCCAGGAGGAGCGTATCGAGCGTGTGGTCAACGGTATCGTTCGCCAACTCGAAGCCGGCGGCGATGCCGAGGTCGCCTCCAAACAGATCGGTGAACTGGTAATGGAAACCCTGAAAGACGTCGACGCAGTCGCCTATGTGCGCTTCGCCAGCGTCTACCGGGATTTCCGTGAAGCCAGTGATTTCGGCGCGTTCATCGGGTCCCTGGCCCAACGCGACGACTAACGCGTGACGCGGGTAGAGCAACGCCCTAGCCCGGTTATGGCCTCTATCCGGCCGGTTCCCGGCATCCCCTCGCGCCGCTGGTCGCTCATGTGACCCGCCGCCAGACCCTGGCGGCTTGTCTCGCGGCACTGGGGTTCGGCACGGCCTGGCACGCCGTCCCAACCCGGGCCCGCCCCGCCAATGACCAGTGGCAGCAGGCCGTCAACCTCGCCGCGCTTACGGTCGCGCGCCTGCGCCGCGCGGCCGGACGCAGATTTCCCGGCTTGATCAAGTCGACGACAGCGATCCTGATCGCTCCAAACGGCAACAGAGCCGATAGCCTGCTGCTGATCCGTCATGACACGGGCTGGGGTGAACCCGCCTTTCTCAGCGGGTCGGGCCTCACCACGGCGCGCCCCACCATATTGCTGATCCGGACCGAACGTGCGCTCGATGAAATTCTCCATCAACGCGGCCTGACCCTGAGCGGTCCGGCGGGGCTGACGCTGGCCCACATCACCAGCCGTGTCCCGGCCGATATCCTGGCTTGGCCTGGCCCCGATCTTAGTCCCGACGGCTTCCTTCAGGACGATGCCGCCAACGCCGCCTGGTACGGCCTGCCCCGCACCGCCCCCGAAATCGTCGGCGCCACCCCGCCCGACCTCCGCACCTCGAAACTGCGCGCGGAACTCTCCCGGAAATAGCAGCGACATCCGCTGCCCGAAGCAATACTCGCCACGGCGTCAGGTATAAACATTCACGACCGCGGCCGAAAAATTCGCTACTGGCAAAGCATCGGACCCAGTTCCCGCCCCGCAAATATATGCACGTGCATATGTGGCACCTCCTGGTGTGCGTCGTAGCCGGCGTTGCTGAGCAACCGAAAGCCTCCCGGCGCCAGGTTCAGCGCCGCGGTCACCGCCGCCACCCCACGCCAGAAGCCGCTGATTTCGGCGTCGCTGGCGTGGCCCAGGAAATCCGCCATCGAGACATATTCCCCTTTAGGAATCACCAGCACGTGCACCGGTGCCAAGGGGCTTATGTCATGAAATGCCATCACATGGGCATCCTCATGCACTTTCCGGCATGGAATTTCCCCGCGCAGAATCCGCGCAAAAACGTTGGATCGGTCGTAATTACCGAGCGCAGCTACCGCCATGGCAGTCTCCTTAGTCAGGGTATTTTCCGGGTCGCAAGATCACGCGGCAGCGGGCGCGAAGCTTTCTCCAGTATGCCGCTCACGCCCTCGCGGCGCGCCAGCTCCGCCCAAACCTGCTCGGCCTGCACCCCGCACGCCACCCACATCAGCAACAAATGATAGAGCAGATCGGCGCTTTCCGCGACCAGCGCGGTCGGGCTACCCCCCGCCCCCTCGATCACCGCCTCCACCGCCTCCTCGCCGAATTTCTGCGCAACCTTCGCGCGCCCCCGCGCCAGCAACCGCGCCGAATGGCTCAGGGCCGGGTCCGCATCGCGCCGACTCTCGACCACGCCATACAGTCGATCGAGCACATGGGCGGTTTGCGGCACGCGCGAAACCGCCGCCGTCACTTTCCGGATCAGCTTCGGCTTGATCGGCTTGGCCGGCTTGATCGGCTTCGCGGTTTTGCCAGGTTTCGCGGTTTTGCCGGGCTTCGCGGTCTTACCAGGCTTCGTGGTTGCCGGTTTTGCTTTCGCCATGGTTATTCCTTCACGCGGCCCGGTCCTGGCGCACCGGCAGGCCCGCCGCCGCCAGCGCCGCCTTCACCGCCTCGATACTCAGCATCCCAAAATGAAACACACTGGCCGCCAGCAGCCCAGTCGCGCCGGCTCGTGCCCCCTCGACGAAGTGCCGGGCCTCTCCCACCCCGCCCGACGCTACCACCGGCAGGCGCACCCGGGCGCAAACCGCCCGCAGCAGATCGAGGTCGAACCCCGCGCGGGTACCATCGCGGTCCATGCTGGTCAGCAAAATCTCT
>JAJXVA010000014.1 GCA_021782435.1 Pseudomonadota bacterium | reverse complement strand
CATGGCCCCGCTCACACGCGGCCGGGCAACCGCCGGTCACGTCCCGACACCACTGATGGCCGACTACTACCGGCAACGCGCAAGTGCTGGGCTCATCATCAGCGAGGCCACGGGTATCAGCCAGCAAGGACTTGGCTGGCCATTCGCGCCTGGAATCTGGTCGACCGAACAAGTTCAGGCATGGCAGTTGGTCACATCTGCTGTGCACGAGGCGGGCGGACGCATTATCTGTCAACTCTGGCACATGGGCCGCCTGGTCCATCCGAGCTACCTTACCGGCTCGGCGCCGGTCTCGGCCTCCATCACCACCGCGCCAGGGCACGCCCATACCTATAACGGCAACCAGCCCTACGCACAGGCCCGCGCACTCGGCATCTCCGAAATAGCTGAACTGACCGAGACCTACCGTCTAGCCGCATGCCACGCCCTGGAGGCTGGTTTCGACGGCGTCCAGATCCATGCCGCCAACGGCTATCTCATCGATCAATTTCTGCGGGATGGCACTAACCACCGAAGCGACGCTTATGGAGGTACCTTAGAAAACCGGGTGCGACTATTGCAGGAAGTCACGCAAGCCGTGGTGAACGCAATCGGCGCGGACCGGGTTGCCGTGCGGCTATCCCCGAATGGAGAAGTCCAGGGCTGTAATGACAGCCATCCCGAGGCGCTGTTTCCCGCCGCCGCCGCCGTGCTTTCGCGCCTCGGCATTGCCTTCCTGGAGTTGCGCGAACCACCGCCGGACAGCAGCTTCGTGGGTCCCGACCGTCCGCCGATTGCCCCTGCCATCCGCAAGATGTTCTCAGGCCCGTTGGTGCTGAATTCCGACTACACCCCCGAACGCGCCACTGCCACTCTTGAAGACGGAGAGGCGGATGCCATCGCATTCGGTCGGCCATTCATTGCCAACCCAGATTTACCCCGCCGGCTGAGGGACAATCTCTCGCTCGCCATCCCCGACCGTGAGACCTTCTACACCCAAGGCAAACACGGCTATACAGATTACGCAAGCGCTGCATAGCAGAGCATTTTGTTCTGAATTACGCCAGAATCTAACAAGTTTCTGGCGTAATCGGCGCTGGACGGCAAAAGCGCGGTCATTCCTCTGGACAACACGACGCACTGGGGCCACGATTTCCTGTGCTATGTCCGCGCTTTGCGGGCGCCCAGAACTCTGCCGGGACCCCGCCCATGCGCCCTTCTCGCCTTGGCTTCGCCCTACTGCTTACGACCACGCCTCATGCCGCCATGGCCGCACTGCCCCGGTTCCCGCAACCGGACGGCGACCGCATCATCTTCGTCGCAGATGGGAATATCTGGGCAGTCCAGAAGGCCGGTGGTACTGCACACAAACTGACGAGCGGTGCAGGGCAGGATATGTTTCCCCGCGTTTCCCCGGATGGCAAATGGATCGCCTATACCCATGCCGACCTGCAGGGCACTTCCGTATTTGTCATTCCCGCAGCCGGTGGAACGGCACGGCAATTAACCTATCGTCCAGCGACGGAAATGGGCACAGGTGGGCGGCATGGTCCCGACAACATGGTGGTCACCTGGTCTCCCGATTCTCAGAACGTGATTTATCTTTCGAAGGGCGATGCCTGGAATGGCTGGCTACAATATCTTTATGAGGTACCGGTCAGCGGAGGCCTGCCAATACCTATGGCCATCGACTCTGCGGTCGGGCTGCTGACCTACAGCCCCGATGGCCATACCATAGCCTATAACCGCATCTTTCGGAATTTCCGGACATGGAAGCGCTACAACGGGGGCTTGGCTCAGCAGGTTTATACGTACGACTTCAATACCCGGAAGCTTACGCAGATCACGCATTGGTCGGGAACCAACACCTCACCGATGTGGTCAGACAATAAAATCTATTATTTGTCAGATAGAGACGCGGCCCGCCGCGCCAATATCTGGGTTTATGATTTCTCGACCGGAAAATCTCGAGAGATCACGCATTTCAAGGATTATGACATAGATTTCCCCGGTTTGGGTCCGGGGGGCATTGCCTTTCAGCAAGGTGGCAAATTATGGATGCTCGATCTGCCATCGGAAGCCTTACGCGAGGTGCCGCTGACCGTGCCCGATGACGGCACACGCACCACACCTGCGGTCCGTGATGTCAGTACCGAGATCCGTGCCACCGACATGGCCCAGCAGGTAGACTACGCGCTCTCCCCCAATGGTAAGCGAACACTTTTATCCGCACGGGGCGATATCTTCAGCGTTCCGACTAAATTCGGAGCAATCCGTGATCTTACCAACACGCAGACGGCCGATGAAGACCATCCAACCTGGTCACCCGATGGCCGCACTATTTACTACACCACAGATGTCAGCGGCGAACAGGAAATTGCTGCTCGACCTGCCCAGGGCGGTGATGAAACCTTATTGACCCACTTCAAAACGGGCTACTTCTACCAGCCGCTGGTCTCGCCTGACAGCAAATTGCTTGCGTTCAGCGATAATGCCCATAGGCTCTGGCTTGTCGCGTCCTCGGGTGCAGCCCAGCCGATACTGGTCGCCCAGGACCAGATTTCGGAAATTCATGACGCAAGCTTTTCACCGGATTCGCGATGGCTCGCCTTAAGCATAAGTAGTATTTCCAATCGACGAGACATCTATCTGTACGAAATTTCTACCAAAAAATTGATCCGGCTGGGGCCTGGCGGGGGCATGGATAGTAACCCCATCTGGTCGGCTGACGGTAAATACTTGTTTTTCAACTCCGCGCGGCACGAGAATACTGTGCTTTCTGATATCGAATTTGATTTCGCAGTCCTGAATTCAACTGGAATTTATGCCATTCCCCTAGCCATGGATACATCGTCGCCCGTAGCTCCGAGATCGGACGAGGGAGCGACCGCAACAGGTCCCGCGCCAGTAGAAAAGCCTCTTGACGACCGGACCAAATCGGCAAAGCCGGTTCATGCAAAGTCCACCGCTTCCAATGGGCGGACACCGATACGGATTGATCTCGGCGGCATCATGGACCGCGCGGTTCTGCTACCGGTCTCGGGGGCGGAAATCAGTCAAATGGATACCCGCGATCATCGGATATTCTATGACTTGCTAGGCATTCAGGAGACATCCGGACAGTTACCCCACGAAAAATCCGAGTTGCATGTTTTTGATCTGAAGACTCGAAAAGACTCCGTGATCGCCGATGATATACAGAATTTCAGCTTGTCTGCCGACGGTCGGAAGATATTAGTACATCAAGAAAAGAATTGGGAGGTATTGGATACGAACCCCGGCAGCAATAACAAGCAGCCACTGCAGCTGGGCGCCATGAAAATGGTCGTGGATCCCCGCACAGAATGGGCGGAAATGTTCAACAATGCCTGGCGGCTGGAGCGAGACTTTTTCGTCTCGAAGGTGATGAATGGCATCAACTGGCAGGAAATCCACGACGTTTACGCGAAATTTCTGCCTTGGCTTGGGTCTCGAGATGATTTGAATTACCTTATTGGTCAAATACAAGGAGAGCTTGGCAATTCTCACACCTATGTTGGCGGAGGCGATGATGGCGAACAAGGTAAGCCCCTGATTGAGGGTGTTCTAGGTGTTGATTTCGCGTCTGATCCTGCGTCCGGTCGATACCGGATGGCAACCATCTACCCCGGAGACAATACCCGTGCCGGTTACCGCAGTCCGCTGAGTGAACCAGGTCTCGACATACATCCGGGCAATTATCTGCTGGCGGTCGACGGCCAGATGCTAAAGATGCCAACCAATCCCTATGCATTATTCCGGACAATTGCGCCTGATAGTACGACTGAGTTGACGGTGGCGGATACCGCAAACGGTAAGCCACGCGTCATTCGCGTGAAACCGATCGCAAACGAGCTATCGGTCAGAGAAGCCGCACATATTGCGCATAATCGTGCCATCGTCGACCAGCTTTCCCATGGTCGGATCGGCTACATCTATCTGTCCGACATGGAGCAGTTGGGGCTCCAGCAGTTCGTGCGTCAATTTTACGAACAGTTGACTAAGGAAGCAGTGATCGTTGACGATCGATGGAACGGCGGCGGCTTCGTCGCTCCACTGGTGCTGGAACGTCTACGCCGCATTCTGGTTGAACTGGGCTCCAACCGCGAGCGCGCCACGGTCACCGAACCGCAACAACTGATCAGCGGGCCCAAAATCTGCCTGGTCAATCACTGGTCTGCGTCAGATGGCGATATTTTCCCTGACCTATTTCGCCGCTACGGCCTCGGCAAACTCGTCGGTACACGATCTTGGGGAGGCGTACGCGGCATCCGTGGCGAATGGACGATGATGGATGGTGGGTATATTACTATACCAGAGGACACAATCTACACCCTGCAGGGTCAGTGGGATGTTGAAAATCACGGTGTCGATCCGGATGTAATGGTAGAGGACACTCCTGCTGAATTGCTTGCCGGGCACGATACCCAGCTTGAAACCGCGGTGCGGATATTGATGGAGCAAATCGGGCCAACTCCTCGACGGCTGGCTCCGCCACCGCCACTGCTGCCCCCGTACCCGGCAAATGGCATGGTCAAGCCACAGCCCTGATGCCCGGATGTTCGCAGTCAGGCTATCTCGCCAATCATACCGCGCGCCGTTGCAAAAAAACCGGGCTGAGCCCCTTCTTTTATATCCAACGAGAACCAAAAAACTTCGACTGCGAACAGAAAGGTGGCGGTGCCCAGCGAGTGAACGAAGCGCCGAAGGCCCACGCGCGCCCATCCAAATCCATTGAAAACCACCGCTACCCCTGCCCGGCCAGACAAGGGGGCACGTTCGTTCTAAAACTTAAAACGAAAGATACCTCACGCACGTCTCAGGTACTCTCTGGCATAATAAACCGATACGTCAAATTCACCCGTCCGCCGCACGGCTTGCGCGTCTTCTCGATACCGTGTTTCCATTCCTGCTGGGTTTTCCCGCGCATGATCAAAAGGCTACCACTCGGCAGCATCAGGCGGATGCGAGCGAGTTTATTATCGTGCTTATGCTGGAACAGCAGTTGTCGTCTACTACCAAAGGTGAACGAGGCAATGATCGGATTAGGACCTAATTCCGATTCGTCATCGCTATGCAACCCCATACTGTCACGCCCATCCCGATAATAATTCAGCAAAACAGAATTAAAGTCAGCGTCACACATCTTCGTGGCAATTTCGCGCAACATAGAAAGACGTGGCGTCCACGGTTTCGGCTCAAGTCTCAACCCCGCGTAGGGGTAAATGGCATTTGCATCACCATGCCAGGCAACAAGGCGCGGCTGCGGATAAAGTTTGCCAAATACCCGCACGGATTCCTGCCGCCATGCTGTTTCCGCAACCAGAGCATCGCACATTGCAGGATCGGGCACGACGTTCTCAAGTAATTCAATATCCAACCCTGGTAGCTTGAGAGGGGTTGGCTGATTAGTGGTCAATGTAATGACGGCATCCGCAGCAAGCGAGCACGATCGATCGTCTCGCAAATAAATCCTAGCAGTCTTCCTTCCCGCCGCACGGTGACGCTGACGCGGGTTCCGGGCGGGCCTGCCGTCCACAATCGCCGCCACAGAGTGGCAAGCTCCATAACCGGCTGGTCATTCAGTGCCACGACTTCGTCGCCCGGCAGCAAGCCGGCACGTTCGGCGGGGCTATTATCCGCGAGCCCTCCGATAATGAGTTCATCATCGTCGTTTTCCATTATGTAACAGCCTAGCCAGGGACGCGCAGCGCGCCCCGAAGCGCCAGTCCGGCGCATCGTTTCGAGGATCGGCGGCAAGAGGTTGGTTGGCACGATCATGTTACGGTCCAAACGCCTGCCACCAGTATCGGCTTGCTGCATGATCAGCGACCCGACTCCAACCAATCGCCCGGTCACATCCAGCAAGGCCGCCCCTCCCCACATAGGGTGCGCCGGCGCGGTGAAGATCGCGTTTTCCAGCAAATATTCCCAATATCCAGCAAAAGTCTGTCGCGCCACTATCTGCGTTGCCACGGCATTCTTTCGTCCGCCGCACGCGGCCAGCACAGCATCATCTCCTGGTCCCAGCGCATCGGAGTTGCCTAGTTCCAACTTCGGTAGCGCCAGTTTGCCCAACGGTTGCACCAACCCGAAGCCTGTCTCCATGTCTACGCCCAGAACATGGCCGGGCACGGCGTCACCACCGTCTGTCAGCAACCATATCGTCTCAGCTTCCGTGATCAGGTAGCCAATCGTCAAAACCAAACCATCATCCGCGATCACAGCACCGCTGCCCATACGTTCGGTTCCCAAAATCCCAGCCGTGAACGCATCTGCGGGAACTTTGGCCTTGACGGTAACAACCGAGGCCAGAACCTGGTCGAGGTCAAACCGGTAATCGGTGGGTACCGGTTGCAGTTTCGCCGGGATCTTCAAATCATTGCTCATCGTGCTCCTGTTCTGGCAACACAACATCCATGGCGTCAATCCGAACCCCATTCCAATCTGAAAGCCCCATCCTGGACAACACCGCTATCAGGCTCCGCGCGACATCCACCGTCGATGCAGAAGTATTGGCGCTGATCGGGTCCGCGACATTCCTGGAAACCTATGCCGGTCAGTTACCGGGGACGGCCATTATCGCACATTGCCTGACTGCCCACTCTGCCTCCGCCTGGCTAAGTTTGTTGCAGAGCGCGGAGAACCAGGTTTGGCTCGCGGAAGCGCCCAATGGCGCACCCATTGGCTATGCGCTGCTTGCCCCCCCAGACATACCCGGACAACAGACTACCGACCTGGAGCTTCGGCGAATCTATGTGCTGAGCCGCTGGCACGGCCGAGGTACAGGGCAAACCCTGCTTAAAACTGCGAGCCGCGCCGCGGCAAAGCGTGGCGCGCGCCGAATTCTGCTTGGAGTTTGGGTGAATAATCAATTGGCACTCGGCTTCTATGCCGCGCAGGGTTTCCGACAGATTGCAACACGACGCTTCCAGATCGGCCCCATGACCTGCGACGATTACGTTTTGGCAAAGCCTCTGGCCGACAAAGATGTTGGCGAGTGAAAATCTACCTCACACCACGGCGATGACACATATCGCCATTACAGGCGGGATCAGGAACGCCGGCGTACCGGGGCAGCCCGATAAACCGCCAAACTGCGCCCAGTCATTACACCCCCGATGGGCCGACCGTTGCTGATCATGTCTGTACGGGGAGGAGGCGGACGCGTAGGCGTCATTCGAATGGCCGCAGGCGAGTTGAACGGCGGCATCGGACTCAGCATGGCCAGCATCTGCGGAGCCACAGGCTGCAGTACCGTCCCCATCGCTTCAGCTACTTTCTGCCGATACGCTGCGGCTAGTGCGGGAGTCGCGGAGTGATATAGTCCCGCAGCCTGCAGCCAGCTTGTGTCACTGCTACGGAGCGATGCTAGAAACTTGGCCGCATAGCGCGCGTTGGCCGCCGGATCGAAGGCGGCATCGAGGTCGACAAAGGCATCGGGATGCTGAAGCAGGTTGACTTGCAGGCATCCAACATCAAGCGATCGCCGTCCCTCGGCCTGAAAGTGCCGAACCGCGGCGATGGCTTCCGCCTCGGATTGATAGAAATGTCCCTCACCCTCCACATCAACGGTCCAGGGCCAGGGGCGCACCACTCCAGTCAGCGGATCGCGGCGGCCGCTTTCCACACGGCCGATCGCCGCCAACAGACCTTGTGGAAACGGGTAGCTGGCTGATACCGAACTTATCGCCTGTTCGCATAACCGGGACGGGTCCATCGACACGGGCGTCAGTTCAGCTCGCGCTATAGCCGGTAAGAGCGCAAGCCCGAACCAACAGCAAAGCGTCCTTTTGCGTCCCATATGCCTAATCTGGAGCTTAATCGTGAATAGACGGTAACGGCGGCGGGGTAATCATCCCTCAGCTACCTGCCATAAAATCCACTCGTGACGGAGACTTGGGTGACCGCCCAAGCTTTGCCGGCTTCCATTCTTCCCGGATCGATGTCTGGGACCACGCGACCAAGCCAGCCGCACAGTGTTGCACTGCAAAAAAACACTTGCATACGAACAATCAAATCCTTATTTTCATCGATGACGGGGGCTGGCCTAGGTCGCTCCTGTCTTTCTTGGACGTTTCCTCCCTAAACTTGGCGGTGTCTTCGGGCACCGCCATTTTTTAAGAATCCTCGTATCTCATTTCGGCAGTGGCAACCGTCAGACCAGAACGTGCGACACAGGGATAATCCACCGCCCTAAACGCGATCGCCAACTCAACTTCTAAATAGATCAATTATATACAAACAATCGTTTGGAACTCACATTTAGATGGGGGCATCTACCGCTCATGAAACGATTGCTTGGAATCGCTCCCGGTCTGGCCTGTGCCGCGGTTGTGTCGGCTACCGGAATAGTACTGCAGGCCGCGCAGGGCCATTTCCTGTCGCGGGTCTGGGTCGAGGCGCTGGTCCTGGCCATCCTGGTTGGCGCGGTATGGCGAAGCTATCTGCCTCTGCCTGTCAGCGCGGCGCCAGGCATCCGGTTCTCCGCGCATCGCGTGCTCGAAGTTGCCGTGGCCCTCTTGGGCACCCAGATCAGCCTGCACACGCTGCTGAAAACCGGACCGGCCCTGTTTGGCGGCATCGTCCTTGTGGTTGCCCTATCACTTGCCGGCGCGTTTGCCGTATCCCGACTGTTCGGTTTGAGCTGGCGCCTGTCCGCATTGATCGCCTGTGGCAACTCCATCTGCGGCAACTCCGCGGTTGCTGCGGTGGCCCCAGTCATCGGCGCTGGCGGTACCGATGTTGCGGCCGCCATCAGCTTCACCGCATTATTCGGCATCATCACTGTTCTCGCGCTACCCCTGCTTGGCGTAGCACTGCATCTAAACCCAACCAGATACGGCGTCCTGGCTGGACTGACGGTTTACGCGGTACCACAAGTGTTAGCAGCCGCGGCCCCAATGGGGCCTCTTGCGGTCCAATTGGCTACCCTTGTCAAACTCACGCGCGTACTGCTGCTTGGCCCGGTCTGCGCACTGGCGGCATTCGGCACGCGCCGCACCATGAATGCCGGTCCGAAGCGGGGCGCGCTGGTGCCATGGTTCATTCTAGCGTTTCTTGGCTTCATGGTCGTTCGGGCGACGGGAGTCATTACTGACGCGATGCTCTCCTGGCTCGCCCAAGCAGCCAATGGAATGACTTTGGTGGCCATGGCGGGTTTGGGTCTTTCGACCGATCTGAGACATGTCGTGGGGGCTGGTAGCCGGGTACTCGCCTCGGTCGGGCTATCCCTGCTTTGGCTTGGTGGCATCAGCCTGGGCCTCGTTTCGCTGCTACATTTCTGACGCCGCATCTGACGCAGCGGCGGCTCTGGCTTTCTTTTGCCACATTCCTGCGGTTCCTCGTTGAAAGTAGTCCGAGCCGTCACGGCCACACCGACGAGACGCAGGTGATCACATTGCTGCCCGGCAAGCCTCCTTCATGGCAACCCCAAACGCCTCGCCTTCACCGTCTGTTCGGCGTCGTTGGGCTTCTGGCGGCCCTTTTACCGGCTTGCGCGTCTGCTGGAACAACGGCAGTGCCGGATATTCTAACCGCTGGCTTGCCTCTAGGCACCACAAAAGTCACCGCCACCCTACCGCCAGGGTCATTGCTGTTTGATCCAGCATCCGTCCAATCAGCCATACTGACGCAAGGGGATGTCGTCGGGGAAGGTGTGGCGTCCTGGTACGGCGGGAGCCGCTGGGCGGGCAGGCGGACTGCCAGCGGCCGACGGTTCAACCCTAATGCATTGACCGCGGCAAGTGCCACATTACCGCTAGGCACCCGCGTTCTGGTCCGACTGGAAGGCACGGCGCGATCGGTGATCGTTACAATCACCGATCGGTTAGGTGCCGTAGACCGAGTGATTGATTTATCCAAAGCGGCGGCTCGACGGATCGGCATAGTAGCCCACGGCACGGCGCGTGTCCTTCTGATCAAACTATAATCCCCGCCATATGACAGCGCTCGAGGCAAACACCCTTAATTCGGATCAACGGCGCAAACGGTAGCCGGTGTGAAACATCCACTGGATCGTGCCCAGGCAAAGCAGCATGAACACCAGCGTCATGCCCAGACTGACGGTCACGTCTATATCCGACATTCCGTAAAAGGCCCAGCGAAAGCCGCTGACCAGATAGGCAACCGGATCGAGTAATGTCACGTGACGCCAGAAGGGCGGCAGCATGTCGATCGAGTAAAAACTTCCACCCAGGAATGTCAGCGGTGTCACAATCAGCAGCGGAACCATGTTAAGTTTCTCGAAACTATCCGCCCAGATTCCGATGATGAACCCGAGCATACTGAAGGTCACGGCTGTCAACAGCAGAAAAGCAACCATCCAAGCCGGATGCATGATGTGATAATCCACGAACAACTTCGCAGTCAGCAATATGATCACGCCCAAAATGATGGCCTTGCTGGAAGCTGCCCCCACATATCCCATAAGAATTTCCATCACCGTCACCGGTGCTGACATCACCTCATAGATCGTGCCGACAAACTTCGGAAAATAGATTCCAAAAGCGGCATTGGTGATGCTTTGCGTCAGTAAGGACAGCATCACCAACCCGGGCACGATGAACGCCGCATAACTGATGCCGTGAATGCCTTTCATCCGAGAACCGACGGCGGCGCCGAACACGATGAAATAGAGCGATGTCGAAATCACCGGCGATACAATGCTCTGCAGCCGCGTGCGCCAAGCCCGGTGCATCTCAAAAAAGTAAATCGCCTTTACGGCCCGCATATTCATGCCGCGTTCACCAGATTCACAAATATTTCCTCAAGCGTACTGTGCCGTGTATGTAAATTCTGCACTGGAAGCCCTATGCGGTCGATCTGCCGCAAAAGTCCTCCAATGCCGGTTTCCTCAGCCTGCGCGTCATAGGCATATATCAACTCTCGCCCGTCCGGCCCAAGACTTAACTCCCACGACAGCAACTCCGCGGGAATGGCGGCCAGTGCCTGCCGCAGCACAATCCGCATTTCCGACGTGCCAAGCTTCTGCATCAGCGCCGTCTTACCCTCAACCAACATCAATTTGCCGCGGTTTATGATGCCGATCCGATCGGCCATTTCTTCGGCTTCCTCGATGTAGTGCGTTGTCAGCACAATGGTCACGCCGGTTTCGCGCAACCGCCGCACCATGCGCCACATATCGCGGCGCAACTCGACATCCACTCCCGCGGTCGGTTCGTCCAGAAACAGAATCTTCGGCTCATGCGTCAAGGCTTTGGCAATCATCACCCGTCGCTTCATGCCGCCGGACAGGGTAAGAATCTTGTTGTCCCGCTTATCCCACAAGGTAAGGTCACGCAGTATTCGTTCTAACAAGTCGGGATTTGGTGACCGCCCGAACAGGCCACGGCTGAACCTCATCGTCGCCATCACGGTCTCGAACGTCTCGGTGGCGAGTTCCTGCGGCACCAGGCCTATGCGCCGTCGTGCCTCCAGCGGATATTTCACCACGTCAAAGCCGTCGGCCAGTACCCTTCCCACCGAAGCCCGCGCCAACCCGCAAACAATGCTTATCAGGGTCGTCTTTCCGGCTCCATTCGGGCCGAGAAGCGCAAATATCTCGCCAGGCGCTATATCGAGCGTCACGTCCGAAAGCGCTGTGAACCCTGAGGGATAGGTCTTTGAAATCCCCTTGATCGACAGTGCCGGCATGTTTGTCTCCGGCCCGGTGTTCATCCCGGAATGCAGGTCGGCCGTCATATGCTGCTTGCCTTGTTCCACTCAAGCCTCTGGCGGGAACGCATCGGTGCCGGGCCGCGGGTCCGGCGTCAAGCTTCGATCTCGTGACCAATGTGGGCCGGTGCCCCGCATTCGGCCGTTACGCCGCGACTTGCCACCCGGCATCGCCCGTGGCAGCACGGCACCGCCATGGCACATGTCGCGGTCATCGCTCCTCCTTTTGCCGGCCATTTGAACCCCATGCAGGCCATCGCCGGGTCGCTGGCGTCGCATGGCCATCGCGTCAGCTTTGTCACCTTGCCAGGCGCAGCAGGCCATCTCGGCCAGACGATTGGCCAACTGAACCTTGTCGCACCCGGCCTACCGACCGATTTCCTGGCGCGCCTGAAACACCAGATCGGAGCCACGCCGCCGATTGATTGGTGGCCTGATGTGAAGGCGCTCCGTTCACTCCTCATTGCCCTTGCGCAGATGACCCGCGCGCTTTGTTGTGAGGCGCCAGCCAGGCTTCGGCAGGCTGGGGTGGATGCCATTCTCGCCGACCAAACCGAGGCTGGCGGCGGTTTGATTGCGCGTCACCTCGGGCTCCCATTCGCCTCGGTCGCCAACGCCCTGCCGATAGACCCCGATCCCGAGATGCCCCCCATTTTTACGACTTGGCGCCCGGTTCAAGGCAAGCTGGGCGTGCTGCGCAACCGCATCGGTTATGCGCTCGCCGACATTATGGCCGACCCACTCAATTCCGAAATTACGCAATGGGCAGAACGCTGGCGGCTTGGCCGGATACGCTGCCTATCGGATTGCCTATCGCCAACCCTGCAGTTGGCACAAATCGTCCCCGCTCTTAATTTTTCACATCGGCAGACGCTCGGCGATATGGTTTTCTGCGGTCCGTTCCGCAACGGCGGAGAGGCTCTGCCAGATGCCCCGCCGCCGCCAATGGCCGCCAACGCTTTCGTTTCTCTTGGGACATTGCAAGGCGGGCGTCGTGACCTGTTGCGTGCCATGACATCGGCCTGCCAGGAAAACGGGCTTCATCCCCTAACCGTGCATGGCGGGGGGCTTTCGCCCAAGCCGCACGACGGGTCAGACGACCTGTGGCTGCGCGACCATACAGATCATGGGCCAATACTGGCTCAGGCCAGACTGACCCTGTGCCACGGAGGCCTCAATACCGTGCTCGATTCGCTGATCGCCGGCGTGCCACTGTTGATCGTGCCGCTGGCCTTCGAACAGGCCGCCATCGCCCGTCGGGTTGTGGCAGCCGGGGCCGGACTTGCCGTGTCAGCAAAACGCTCACCGGCTCGCCTCGCCGCTGGCCTGAGCCGCGCGGTTTCGGAAATCCTGCACGACCCCACCTATGGCATACGTGCGATAGCCCTCGGCACAGCCCTAAAACAGCCCGGCGGAGCTACTCTCGCCGCCAAGATGATGGAAACCGTGTGCCTGACACCACGCCCCTGACCGAAACCCGCCAGCCGATCGACGTGATCCTGATCGGAGGGGGATTGGCCAACGGTCTGCTGGCCTATCGACTAAAGCAATGCCGGCCGGAATTACGTCTGGTTGTATTGGAACGTGCCGCGGCACTTGGCGGCTGCCATACCTGGTCGTTTCACACGACCGACTTGACCGAGGCTCAAAATCGCTGGATCGCGCCGTTCGTGGCGCATCAATGGCAGGGTTATCAGGTCCGATTTCCGGAATTTTCACGCGCGCTCGGCATTGGCTACAACACGGTCACGGCCGAACGCTTTCGCACGGTTGTAGGATCCGCTCTCGGAGCCGAACTCCGAACCAACGCCGTGGTGATGGAAGCTGGATCCGGCCATGTTCGCCTGCAATCCGGCGAAATCATAACCGCCGGGGCAGTCATCGATGGCCGCGGATACAGTGCCAATGCCGCGCAGATCGACCGGTTTCAGGGGTTTTTCGGGCAAGAGGTCCGTCTGGCCGCCCCGCATGGACTGACCAGGCCCATTCTAATGGACGCCACCGTCACCCAGTTGGATGGGTTTCGGTTTCTTTACGTGTTGCCATTCGCGCCGGATATTCTGCTGATCGAGGACACTTCCTATACTGAAAGCGCGACGCTCGATCCGTCCCGGCTGCGAAAGCAGATTACCCAGTATGCCGAAGTCCAAGGCTGGTCCATCATCGAGACCCTCCGCGAGGAGCAGGGCGTACTTCCGATCACGCTATCCGGCCGGCTTGGCGCTCACGCCAACCTGCCCGCCATCGGCATGCGCGCGGGACTGTATCATCCAACGACCGGCTATGCTCTGCCCGATGCCGTGCGACTGGCCGATCTCATCGCGGCCATGCCGGACCTGAATGCCGCGAGTCTTATGCACCTGACCTGGTCGTATGCCGGCAAGGCCTGGCGTCATCGCGCCCTCTTCCGGCTGCTCAATCGACTGCTGTTTCTAGCCGGCCCGTCCGAGGAACGCTACCGCATCATGCGGCGCTTCTATGCCATGCCGGAGGCATTGATCGCGCGTTTCTATGCCGCCGATCTTTCAGCGCAGGATACCGTTCGGCTGCTGGTCGGGCGCCCACCGGTTTCGGTATCTGGCGCTTTGCGTGCAATCATGGCAACCGGACGCTGATGGACTACCCAACCGGCGAATCATGAATCAGGACGAACCGCTATTGGCGGCTCGGCGCGCGTTCCGCAACGGATCGCGCAGCTTTGCCACTGCGTCACTGCTGTTCGATCGGACGACACGACGCGATGTCACGCTGTTGTATGCGTGGTGCCGCCATTGCGACGATACGATCGATGGCCAGATCCTCGGGTACGGCCAGACCGGAGCCGTCGCGGACAAACTGGCAATACTCGCCGAGATCGAGGTCCAAACCCGGGCCGCCTTCGCCCTGGCACCAATCGCCGATCCCGCATTTGCCGCTCTTCAGCAGGTTGCGCGGCACCGGCAGTTGCCGATGGCCCTGGCGCTCGATCATCTGGCCGGGTTCCGCATGGATGTCACCGGCCGCCTCTACCGGACGATCGAGGATACGCTGGAATATTGCCATCATATCGCCGGGGTGGTCGGGCTGATGATGGCCCATGTCATGGGCCAGCGGGAACCGGCGGTGCTGGCGCGCGCCGCAGATCTGGGAGTCGCGTTTCAACTGACCAATATCGCCCGCGACGTGGTCGAGGATGCGGCCAACGGCCGGGTCTACCTGCCCGACCTGTGGCTGCGCGAGGCCGGGCTCGCGCGCGCCGACATCACCAATCCTGCCGCCCGGGAGGCGTTAGCCAACGTGGTTAACCGGCTGCTGGATCTAGCGGAGACCTTCTATCAGTCCGCGGGCGTGGGAATCGCGGCACTACCGCCACGCGCCGCCTGGGCGATAGCGACTGCCAGCGCAATCTACCGCGATATCGGCCACCAGCTTCGTGCACAGGGCCCCCGAGCCTGGGACCGACGCTGCCATACCACCCCCATGCGTAAACTCGTTTTGGCCGCGCGGAGCCTGGGCCAGCTACGACGGCTCCAGGCGCCGCCCGGGGCAATCCTGTCCTCTGATCCAGCGCCACAGCCAGAATTCACCCGAGCTGGACGTCACTCCTGAACCTACCTGATCCGACCTGCCCGCCGCAGGGCGGGCAGTCCCCACCACGGCACATCTGGCCGGCAATGATGTTCGTGGTGATAGCCGAAATGGAAACAGGTGATCAGGGACAGCAGCGGCGGATACCCCTGACTGCGGGTACGATGATGGTCCGGAAATTCCTGATCATCATGACGATGCGGGAGAAATGTGCCGAAGGTGAAAAGCTGTACCGCCGATAGTATGGCCGGCAGCGCCCAGAATATCAGCAGGCGCGGTAGCGCCACCCCCAGCCATAGCAGCCCGAAGCTTGCGAGCACCAAGCCGATAAATTCTCGAAATCTGAAATAGTGCCGGAGAAACGCGAAGAGCCATGGCAGAAACCGCGTGGGGTCCGGTGCATGAAAATCCGGGTCGGTTTCGGTGCCAGAAAAGCGATGGTGGCGGAAATGCGCGGCACGAAGCCGGTGGTAGGAGAAACCGGCATAGAGGAACAGGCATACCCGACCGGCCCAATCATTGGCGGCAGGATGGTCGGGCACCAACGTACCGTGCATGGCATCATGGGCGAGGATAAACAAACCGACATTCAGCCAGCATTGCAGCAAAACCCGCGCCAGCACCCCGGGCCAGGAACCTAAGCCCGCGCCGTGCCCGACAAGGTCGAATGCCAGCAGACTACCCCAGATAACAAGTAGGGCGGCGCCGAAGCCAATACCAAGCCACGCCCCGGGTTTCATGGCGCGAGGCTTCCGGCTTTAGCGCGCAACCGAGACCGCAGCGCTGGCAGGGGCGGCGCGTAGAGGAAGCCAAACGATACCGCGCCCTGCCGGGTGCGCGTGGCGTGGTGCAAGTGGTGGGCAACGACCAATCGCGCGAGATAGCCGCGCCGCGCCGTGGGACGCCAGCCCAACCGCCGATGCACCAGGAATTCATGCAGCCAGGCATACAGCACCCCGTAAATGGTAACCCCGACCGCCACCCAGTAGAGCCATGCGCGTGGGCCGCCGGCCAGAACGAACAACCCGATCGTCAAAATCGCAAACCCGAGCGAAAAGATATCATTCGCCTCCAACCCGCGCCCGGCGCTTACGTGGTGTGATCGGTGCCACACCCAGCCCGCCCCATGCATAACGAAACGATGCCCGAGCGCCGCCACCCCCTCCATGGCCAGGATCGTGACCCAGACGACCAAGAGGCGCGCGGCCCAGAGCCAGATCACCGTTCAAACTCCTGCCGGGTGACAGTCGCGGCAACAGATCATTTGACGTCGAGGCGCATCGATGCAAGCGGCACGGTGGCGGTTGCGACCATGTTACGCTCGGAGCGTCCAAGCGCTACCCGGCACGCCTCACCATCGATCTGCCAAACCTGGGAGGCAGAACGGAAATTGGCGAGTAACCTCGGGTCAACCGCGATGGTGACCTGCCGCACCGAATGTGGCGGCAGCCGCAGCGCCGCGAATCCGGCCAGACGCCACACCACGCCATCGTCAAAGCCCGGACACGAGACGTAGAGTTGCGGGATTTCGATGATTGGCCGGAAGGATAAATTGCGGACACCGACCTGCGCCCTCACGGCATCATGATCGACGGTAACGCGATAATGAAAGAACGCATCGCGCCCGTAGGAAAGGCCAAAGCCGAATGGAAATAGCGGCACCTGATGGGTGCGGTCATACCACTTATAGCCGACCGCCGCGCCCTCGAAATACCTTATAGTGAACATGGCGCCAGGGCGCTTGGCATCCCCCGGTGAAATGGGACGGGGCAGTTGCGCGGTGGATCGGGGAAAGGAGATGGGCAGCCGGCCAGCGGCATCCACATCGCCGAACAGCACATTGGTGATAGCGGGGCCACCACCACTGCCGGGATACCACGCCTCCAGCACTGCGACGACCGATTTGAGCCATGGCATCACTACCGGTCCGCCGGTTTCCAGCACCACGATGGTGCGGGGGTTGGCCTTGGCCACCGCGGTAATAAGCGCCGTCTGTCGGTCGGACAATGTCAGCGAATTATCCCGGCTTTCCGCGGACCATTGAGTTGCGAACACGATCGCGACTTTGCTGTTTGCCGCCAGTTGCGCCGCCGCATCCGGATTTGTGCCCTCATCGTAGCGCACCGCCGATTTCCCCAGTTTCCGCATGATGAAGCGCAAGGGCGGCGAGGGATCATAGATCGGGCTGCCCGGGAAAGGTACGTTGGACCGATCTGGCACCGCGTTGCCGCCGCGTGGGTAGACGGCAGCAGATCCGCCACCCGACAAAACACCAGCGTCGGCGTGGCCGCCGATGACGGCGACCGTAAGGCCCCGTCCCCGGAGTGGTAGCAGGCCTTTGGCGTTCTTCAGCAGAACGATCGCGGATTCCTCGTCCGTCTGGGCGATCCGTTCATGCGCGGCGAAATCGATCGGACCCGGCGTAGGGGGATGGTCGATCACGCCCTTGGCTTTCATCGCGAGTAGGATACGACGCGCCATATCATCAAGACGGGGTTGCGGGACCTCGCCGGTGGCAACGGCGCGGCCGAGAGCCTCCCCGAAATAGACTTCGGTGTCGAAGCTGGCGGCGGCGGATTCCTGGTCGAGGCCGGCCAGCGCCGAGGCGGTCGTGGCGTGGACCGCGCCCCAATCGGACATCACAAAGAAGGGATAGTGCCACGCGGTTTTCAAAACCTGGGTCAGCAGCCAGTCATTCTGGCAGGCATAGACCAGGTTGATGCGATTATAGGCGCACATCACCGCACCTGGGTTGCCATTCTCGATCGCAAGGCTGAAGGCAAGGAGGTCGGATTCACGGGCTGAGACCTCGTTTATGTCGGCGGACAACACGGTGCGGCCGAATTCCTGATCATTGAGCGCGAAATGCTTGGTGGTGGCGATGATCTGGTTCGATTGAATACCGGCGATTTCCGCGCCAACCACGGTTCCGGCAAGCCAGGGATCCTCTCCGGCATATTCGAAATTGCGGCCGTTGCGTGGATCGCGCGCCAGGTTTACGCCACCAGCCAACATGACATCGAACCCCGAAGCCCGTGCCTCGGCGCCGATCATCGCGCCGGCCTTGAAGGCGAGCGCCGAATTCCAGGTAGCCGCGGTAGCCAGGCCAGATGGCAGGGCAGTACGCTGGCGCCGTGTGGATGCATCGACCTGGCTTGCTACCCCGATACCAGCATCAGTCTCCCAGAGTGGCGGCACATGCAGACGCGGAATACCGGGCACATATCCGGCCGAATCGGCGTGCGCCTCAGGCGAGGGGACGAAGTCACGGCCAGGAAAACGGCGGGTGAACTGGCCAGTGACCAATGACAATTTCTCTGCCTGGGTCATGGCGCGCAGCGTGGTCGAGACCCAAGACTGGTCTGCCGCCGATGGCTGGGGGACGGGCGCCCAGGCGCCGATGCCTAGCGCCGCGCCCAGTGCCAAACCGCCCAATCGTCGCAACGCCGGCCTCCCGCTTCGTGCACGCCAGTTTCACCCAATACGGCCGGGCTGCGAAGGGGAGCTTGTTCGCCGCGCCACGACTTCCATTGCCACAACCAAGGTATGTCCCGCGTGATCGACGAAACCCACGACCCTGAGCGCACTGGCTGGCCACAAGGTGCCGCCGGACACGGGGCGTTTCCGGTGCAGAACCTGCCCTTTGGGATTTTTTCGTGCGTCGATCGGGCGCCACGGGGCGGAATCGCGATCGGCGATCAGATACTCGATTTGGGGAGGCTGGCCGCGACTGGATTACTGGCGGGAGATGCCGCCGAAGCAGCCCGGGCGGCTGCCCATCCGACACTGAACGCTATGTTCGCGCTGGGAGCGAGACCACGACGCGCCCTGCGGCGGGCTATTTTTGCGCTGCTCTCGGACCGCCGCCACGAAGACCGGGTCGCGCCCTGCCTGGTGCACGCCGCAGACGCGACAATGCACCTACCCTGCGCGGTGGGCGACTACACTGATTTCTATGCTGGTATTCATCATGCCACCGCCGTGGGCAAGCTGTTCCGGCCCGACAACCCACTTCTGCCCAACTACAAACATGTGCCGATAGGCTACCATGGCCGAGCATCGTCGGTGGTGGTTTCGGGCACCGGGTTTCGTCGGCCGTGCGGACAGACCAAGCCTGCGGGACAGGACGCCCCGCAGTTCGGCCCGAGTCAGCGGCTGGATTACGAGTTGGAACTGGGCATATGGCTGGGCAGGGGCAACGCGCTTGGCGAGGCCATACCGATCGCGGAGGCGCCTGCGCATATTGCCGGGTTTTGCCTGCTAAACGACTGGTCTGCGCGGGATATTCAGGCGTTGGAATATCAGCCGCTGGGGCCATTTCTGGCCAAGAATTTTTGCACCACGGTCTCGGCCTGGGTGGTAACCCCGGAAGCGCTGGCGCCGTTCCGGGTGAAACAGGCCGCGCGGCCGGTAGGCGACCCGCCCCCCCTGCCCTATCTGCACGATCCCGCCGACCAAGCCGAAGGCGCAATCGACCTGGCGCTGCGCGTGACCTTGCTGACGCCGGCGATGCGCGCGGCGGGGCTGGCGCCGGTCACGCTGAGCCAGGGCAATGCGCGCGACTTGTATTGGACGGTAGCCCAACTGGTGGCCCATCATGCCAGCAACGGGTGCAACCTAGCGTCGGGGGACCTGCTGGGCACGGGCACGATTTCGGCGCCAGACCCGGCGGGTGCCGGCAGCCTGCTCGAGCTGACCGAGGGCGGCAAAACGCTGATCCGGCTGGGTAATGGGGAGACCCGGAGCTTCCTGGCGGACGGTGACGAGATTGGCCTGCACGCAAGTGCTACGCGACCAGGGTTCGTGCCAATCGGATTCGGACCGTGTATCGGGCAGGTACAGGGGTCGGTGGGATGCTGACGTTGCACGGCTATTGGCGGTCGGGCGCGGCATACCGGGTTCGGCTGGCGCTGCACTTCAAGGGCGTGGCGTTCACTCAGGTGACGCATGATCTGCGCCGGGCCGAACATAAGGCAGACAGCTATCTGGGTCTTAATCCACAGGGGATGGTACCTACCCTGGTGACACCGGAGGGCCGGATTACGCAGAGCCTTGCAATACTGGAATGGCTAGAGGAGACCTACCCGACGCCGAGCCTGCTGCCCAGCACGGCCATTGCGCGCGCCGAGGTTCGAGCAATGGCCGCGACGATCGCGTGCGATATTCATCCGCTGCACAATCTCCGCGTACTGACGGCGCTCAGGGCGCTGGGGCAGAACGAAGCCGGGGTGCAGGCGTGGATTGCGCGTTGGATCGAGGCGGGGTTTCGCGCACTGGAACCAGAGATTGCCGCGCGCGGCGGGCCGTACGCGTTTGGCCGTGACGTGACGTTGGCTGATTGCTGCCTGATTCCACAAGTATTCTCCGCCGAGCGGTTCGGGGTCGCGATGGGGGCGTTTCCGGTCCTGAGCGCGGCGGCCGCGGCGGCCCGAGCGAGCGCCTGGGCTCAGGCCGCCCACCCTGCCCACCAGCCCGATGCGGATCACTGAATCGCTGCGACGCAGTCCTGTCTGAGGGCGCGGACAATCAAATCAATGCCGTTGGCGTGCCAGCGCTGCGCCGCCTTGTGATCGGCGCCAATCATCACGCCGATACAGCGCCAGGAAAAGACATGACGTTCGGTGATGGGGTCGACCATGGCGCGCAAACTAACGATACGGCGAAGCACGAAGCGGTCCTGGGGAATCAGGCCGAACCAGTTCAGGGCTTCGTCCATGCGGCTGATACGGGCCGCCGAGGGAACGGGCGGACGCATGCGGCCGGGAGCCCAGCCATAGCTCTCGGCGGCTGAGCGGACAATGTCGAGCGCACTGCTGCGAATACCTGGCCGATAACCGGTTTGGGGCAATGCCATCAGGGTCATGCCGGCCTCTTCCAACCGGCGGATGATTTCGGCGGCATCGAGCGAGGCGCGACGATCCAGGGCAATGGCATGCGATGAGGCAGTCATGACGGGTTCCTTGGCTGTGGCGGGGACGACCTGCGGCAAAACTTGTCAGTTATACTAACTGTCTCCGACGACTTTGGCGCGGGTTCGGCCGAGAGCGCCGAGCGAGGTGAAGCGCTCTCCCTGGAGCAAGGTGCCCTCGGTCAGCACCGCCCAGCTGACCGCATGACCGGGCGCCAAGGACAGGCGATCGGAAAGTTCCGGCGCGATGGCGGCAATGGAGGATTTGACTGTCGACGGTCTGGCGACGCGTATATGCAACTTCTTCGCGCGCTCGAGCGCAGCATTCCGGCTAACGCCGCACGCCTTGGCAATCACTTCCCAGGAGGTGCCGGCCGCGCGCAACTGGCGCAAGGCCCTATCCTGGCGTTCGGTCCAATGAAGCTTGAGGGGCATGGTTATGTTCGACTTTTGTTCTGTTTGGTCATAGTTAACAAAACTAACGAGATTGTCAAATGTTTTTGCTTTGAAAGTTAGAGAAGGTGACCTATCCTGGCGGCATGATCGAGTCCCAGTCCGAAAGCACCGTTGGCAACCGCATCCGCGCCGTGCGCATCGAACGCGGCTGGACCCAGGCCGAACTGGCCGAACAGATTGGGGTTTCACGTAGCGCTGTCGCGCAGTGGGAAACGGACCGCGCCGGACAATTACGCGACCACCTTGGCCGGATTGCCCAGGTGCTGAACGTTTCCACCGAATTTTTACTGATCGGCCGCGAGGGCCAGGCGAGCACGGCCGAAGAACTGGCCCTGTTGCGGCTTTACCGCGAGGCCCCTCCTGAAGACCGCCAATTGTTGCTGCGAACCGCCCGACGGCTGGTCAACGGCGCAATGTGATGGCCAACCCGCTAGCCGCAGGTTGGGACGCGTTCGCTTAACGAGGTTTTCGGTGCTTTTGGTTCGCTAAAAGAGACGCGCTTTCGCCTCAACGATGGAGCGGGCACAAAGTCCGTGCCTTAGAGCGGTGTCGCGGAGGGTGGAATCGTTTTTGGGATTCCGGCGCGGTGCTGAGGTGTGATTCATAGATCTCCGGTATCACCGGAGGTTCTGATGAGCTGGCGGCGCGGGCAAA
>JAJXVA010000181.1 GCA_021782435.1 Pseudomonadota bacterium | reverse complement strand
AGGATCGCGTTGACCAGTTCTCGCGACGACGCCAGACGCGGCCGGCCGCCTGCTTTGGCCTCCGGCACCAATTCGGCGATGGCCGCCCACTGGCGGTCGGACAGATCGGTAGGATAGGCACGGCGGCGTCTTGCCATAGAGCGTCGTCCTCAAGGGCGACGCCACATGAATCATGCTTCCAGCCGCGCCGGAATCCCCTTCTCAAACACGCTCTTAGATTTCAACTACGTTCCATTCTAAACGAACATATGTTTGGCTACAATCATGCTTCGCTTCACGTGTTTGATGTTGGCGTTGGTCGACTTGTGAATCGTCTCATTTTCCGGCTTCCTGGAGCGAACACAAATTTGTATCAAACGACCTGAGGCTATGCCGTCCTTCGCCTGCGCAGAAGGCGAAGGACGGCTCTAACCGGCTCTGTCATTCTCCATGAGGATGAGATGCGGAGCAAGGTTAGTTCGGCTTGGAGATTCCTGATGATGGCGTCGCGGTCGTCGTTGATCGGGTCGGTTTCCCACTCGGGGCCTTCTTTTTCGATATTATCGACGATCTGATCGACCAGTTTCGAGAATTCGGTCTTGTCGGTTCCCTCGGGCGCCCAGGTGCCGTCGAAGCGTTCGCTCTGGCCGGTTGTCTTGTTCATCATTTTTCTCGCTTCGCCGACTTCGAAGACAACCAGGCTGTCGTAGAAATGGATCGAGGTGGTGCGGTCGCCTGCCTCGGTTCTTATCGAGGTTTCCCCGATATAGTCGGCGTGGATTTTGTCGACGTAGGCTTTCGCGGTTTCGATGAAAGTTCCAGGACGACGCAGACCGCCGCCGTGGTTTGGCCAGTAGGCGGCGTGTAGATCCTCGACTAGGTAGACGCCATTTTTTGCGACTTTCGGATAGAGAAAGTCAAACGTGGCGTTGATGTGGTGCTGCAGATGGCTGCCGTCGTCGATGACGATGTCTGGCGCGCCAAATTCCGCAACCACGGCCGCGAGAAACCCAAGGTCGGTCTGGCTGCCGATGCGAATGTGGATTTGCTCGCCTTCCAGTTGGCGGCAGCGCGGATAGACATCGAGGCCGACAAGGGTGGCAAAGGGGCCGAGATAGCCGCGCCACAGATCGAGCGCGCCGCCTTCACCGACACCGATTTCGAACAGGGTGACGTGGCGATTGCGGAAGCGCGCGAAATGCGCTTCATAGGCAGGGAAGTATTGATACCATTTGTGCATGCGCCGGTGGTCGTTGCGGAGGAATTCCCCGAACAGAGTCATGGTGCCTCCGCTGTTTCAAACGCCAGGGGATAAAAAGTTTTTTGCGCGACTTTTTTTCAAAAAAGTCGCTGCCTGCTTGTTCTGGCGCATCGCCTCAGCCCTCGGCCCCAGGGTCGTCGTCGGTGCCGCCCAGCATGGCCTCGGCCACGCTTTCGGCGGCGGCGCGGACTTTTGTCTCGATCGCCTGGGCAATTTCCGGATGGTCGCGGAGGAATTGCTTGGCGTTTTCGCGGCCCTGGCCGATGCGCTGGCTTTCGTAGCTGAACCAGGAGCCGGATTTCTCGACCACGCCGGCCTTGACACCGAGATCGATGAGTTCGCCGACCTTGCTGATGCCCTCGCCGTACATGATGTCGAAATCGACCTGGCGAAACGGAGGGGCGAGCTTGTTTTTCAGCACCTTGACGCGGGTCTGGTTGCCGGTGGTTTCCTCACGGTCCTTGATCGAGCCGGTACGGCGGATTTCGAGGCGGATGGAGGCGTAGAATTTCAGCGCGTTGCCACCGGTGGTGGTTTCCGGGTTGCCGAACACGACGCCGATTTTGAGCCTTATCTGGTTGAGGAAGATCAGGATGGTTTTGCTTTTGGAGACTGAGCCGGTGAGCTTGCGCAAGGCCTGGCTCATGAGCCTGGCGTGCAGGCCCATGTGGCTGTCGCCCATTTCGCCCTCGAGTTCGGCACGGGGCACGAGGGCGGCGACGCTGTCGACCACGAGCACGTCGATCGCGCCGGAGCGGATGAGGGTGTCGCAGATCTCGAGCGCCTGTTCACCGGCATCGGGCTGGCTGATGAGGAGATTGTCGACATCGACACCGAGTTTGCGGGCGTAAATGGGATCGAGCGCGTGCTCGGCATCGATGAAGGCGCAGGTGCCGCCGCGCTTTTGCGCCTCGGCGATGACGTGCAGCGCCAGCGTGGTTTTGCCGGAGCTTTCCGGCCCGTAGACCTCGATGATGCGGCCGCGCGGCATGCCGCCGATGCCGATGGCGAGGTCGAGCCCGAGGGAGCCGGAGGGAATGACCTCGATCTGCTCATCGCCCTTGGCGCCCATGCGCATGATGGAGCCTTTGCCGAAGCTGCGCTCGATCTGGGCCATGGCGGCATCGAGCGCGCGGTGGCGCTCGGTGCTGGGGGCTTCCTTTACGGCTTCGGGCTTACGGGCCATGAGGACGACTTTCTTGCGAGAGGATGGGGCGGATAGGGCTAGGGGGTGAGGCTCGGCGGAATTGGGCGATGTTCAACCATTGCGCGAGGTGTCGCAAGGGGGTTGTTCCTGTTTCGTACCCTATCCGGGATCAGCCGACAAGACCGAAGACCCGTATCGCGAGCACGGCGAGCAGATCGAGGACGACGAGCAGGGTGAGCACCCAGCGCAGCCACATGTAGCCGGCGGGCACCCAGCCATGGATGGCGGCCTTTTGTTCGGTGATGGCGAGGGTGAGGAAGGCGATGGCCATGACGAGCAGGGCGAGCCAGCGCGGCAGGTAGAGCGCGAGGGCGAGATCGGCCCAGGCGATGGCGGCGACGAGGCTGGCGCCGAGCAGGCGGGCGCGCGCGGCGCGATGCCAATCCCCCACCGGTTCGGAGGCGGTGGGCAGCGGCGCGGGGGCGATGACCGCGAACCCCTGATGCACGCCGCCGAGGAAGGCGAGGATGACCGCCGCATAGGCGAGCAGGAGCAGGACGTGGCGGTGGCTGGGGTCGGGCAGGACCGCGAGGAAGCCGAGGGCGAGGAAGGGCAGGAAACCGAGCGCGCCGAGCGCCACCGCGAGCGGCGGCAGCGAGGGCGCGGCGGGTGGGGTGTGGGGCAGATCGGGCAAGGGCGGGCTCGGGGTTGCGGGGGAAGGCTCGGGCTGGCGAAACGGAGCCGGGGCGCGGCCTGAGATCAGGCGAAGTGGAAGGCGGCGCTGGCGCGGCAGGCGGGCAGGCAGGTGGCCGCGCAATCGAACAAGGGGCGGGCGGCGAGGGCGGCACCGGCGCGCTCGGCGAGGGTCGCGACCCCCTCGCGGCGGCCGGGCGGACAGAGCACGGCGGCGAGACGACCGGGCGGGTCGATGCGGAGCTGGAGGGCGAGCGCGGGCAGGCGGGATACGCCACCATCGACGAGGATGAGATCGAACGGCGCGGCCTCGGGCAGGCCGGGGGCCAGCGGGCCGATGCGAAGATCGACGGCGAGACCGGCGGCGGCGAAACCGGCGCGGGCGAGATCGGCCATGGCTGCGTCATCCTCGAGCGCGATCACCGAGAGATCGAGCGCGGCGAGGAGGGCGGCGCCGTAAGAGGCGCCGAGCACGAGGGCGGTCTGGCCGGGTTGGGGCGCGAGGGCCTGAACCAGGCGCGCGATCGCGACCGGGGCGAGCATGCCGCGACCGGGCAGGACCGGCACGTCGTTATCGAC
This sequence comes from Pseudomonadota bacterium, assembly GCA_021782435.1. GTDB lineage: Bacteria > Pseudomonadota > Alphaproteobacteria > Acetobacterales > Acetobacteraceae > JAJXVA01. The sequence continues at coordinate 1,013 of JAJXVA010000181.1, read as the reverse complement.
ATAGGCGAGGGGGCGGCTGACGGCGGGCAGGAAGGCCTCCCGCGGGAGGCGGCGCATGGCGGCGAGGACGCGCTTGTCGGTGACTTTGTTGGGGCGCAACTGGCCATCCACCATCAGGTTGCGGGCATCGAGCGTCGGGGATGGGGTGGGGGTGGTGGCGGGGGCGGGCAGAGTCATGGGCGGGGCGATTCCGATATGCGCGCGCCACCTTAGCGCCCGAGGCCGCGGAAGGCGACCGGTGGAATGGCACGCGCGACACGCGGCTTGGTAATGGCTTGGCGCCCGAGCCCGTGCCGCGACCACGGCCCCGGTGCCGCCGATAAACCGTGCCGCGGATAAACGGTGCCGCGATAAACGGGGGGTTGGCGGCGCGCTCGCGCACGGAACGCCGACGAGGCGTCGTTGCCGCGCTCAATCCTGGGGCGACGCGGTGAGGAAGGTGGCGGTCTGGCGGGCGGTTTCGGCGAGGCCGAGGCGTTGCGGGGCAACGCCCTCGGGGAAGGCGGAGAGCAGGCGGGAGGGGGTGCGGCGGTCGAGCAGGACGAAGACGCCGCGGTCGGTGGTGTTGCGGATGAGGCGGCCGAAAGCCTGGCGCAGGTGCCGCCGGGCGATGCGGTCGTCGTAGGCGGCGGGGTCTCCGCCCGAGAGGTGGATGCGGCGCTCGCGGTGGAGAATGTCGGGGCGCGGCCAGGGCACGCGCTCGAACACGACGAGGCGGAGCGCGCGGCCGGGGACATCGACGCCATCGCGCATGGCATCGGTGCCGAGCAGGCAGGAATCGGCCTCGGAGCGGAAGATCTCGACCAGGGAGGCGTTGTCCATCGCATCGACGTGCTGGGCGAGGAGGGGAATGCCCTGGGCCTCGAGCGCCGGGGCGATGCGGGCGTGGACGGCGCGCAGCCGCGCGATGGCGGTGAACAGGCCGAGCCCGCCGCCGCCGGCGGCGGTGAAGAGAACGCGGAAGGCCTGGGCGAGGGCGGCGATTTCGGTGGTGACGTCGGTGACGATGAAGG
>JAJXVA010000013.1 GCA_021782435.1 Pseudomonadota bacterium | reverse complement strand
CCGAAGCTGTTTTTTCGCTATATTCTGGGACCGCCGATGCATGGCGGACTGGCGCTGCGGGGGGCGGCGTCGGTTGCCTCGTATGTCGCGTGGTATCAGCGCCCGGGGTATCTGGACCTGCCGATCGCGATGCTGGCGGCGATGGCGGTGCGGCCGGCGGCGCGCGATGGCGCGGCGCGGCTGGTGCTGGCAGGGTTCGTGCTGTTGGCGCTGGGGCGGATGTGGGGCGCGCCGCTGGTGACGCCGCTGGTCAATGCGTGGCCACTGCTGCCCAATACGATGGCCCAGCTTTACCTGGTGCCCGCCTGCCAGATGGCGCTGACGGTGCTGGCGGGCTTTACCGTGCAGGACGGTTTGAGCGGAAGGCTGCCGCGCGCGGCGTGGCTGATGGCGGCGGCGGTGGCGCTGTTCGCGCTGGCCTGCCTGCCCGGGGCGGCGGCGGAATTTAAGGCCCTGGCGGGCACGGGATTTCGGCAAGGTTTCGCGGGGATTTCGCTCTCCTACGGGCTGGGCGTGGGGTTTGGCGCGGTGGTGCTGGGATTTTTCTATCCGGCGGGGTTGGCCTGGCTGTTGCCGCTGGAGGCCGGTATTTTGTTCATGGTGCCGTTGCTGTGCGGCCTGCCGGGCGGGGCGCGGCTGGATGCGGCGGGGATAGCCGCGTTGCGTAATTTGCCGCCGTTGTCGCGCAGTATTTCGGTCGGGGTGTTGGCGCCGAATTACGGGGCGTGGCTGGGGGTGGCCCAGGCCGACAGCAATTACCTGCCGGTGCCGCGAACCTGGCACGACTGGCTGGCGCGGCATTGGGCGGGTTTCGATGGGGTGAATTTTTATCCGCACGTGACGCCGGTGGATCTGGACCGGTTGCGGAAAATTCTGCCGGCGCTGACGGCGCATGGGGTGGGCTACATGGCGATGGCCGCGCCGACCGATATGTTTCAGCCGCGGATCGCGCCGGCCTTGCCGCCGGCGGCGCGGGGGCTGGGGGTGGCGGTGCCCCTGGCGAGCCCGCTGGTCGGCAGCCTGCCCGCGGCGCTAGCCCGCGCGGGGCGGGCGGTGGCGCTGCGGGTGACGCTGGGGACGTATGGCGGGCGCGCGGGCGGGCAGGTGATGGCGACCCTGTGCCAGGCAGGGGCGTGCGCGCGCGGCGCGGCGAGCCTGGCCGGGGCGCGGGATAACGCGCCGCTGGTGGTGACGCTGGGCGCGGGGTTGGAACTGCGCCCGGGCCTGCCGATGACCTACAGGCTGGCATCGGTGCCCGCGGGTGGTTTGCCGCCGGCGCTATGGATGGTGCCGGGGGCGGACGGCACGCGGTGGCCACGGCTGGGCATCGACCTGGCGGCGGCGGCCGATGCGCCGCGACCGATATTCTCGGATGCCGTGATGACGCTGTTCCGCCTGTCGGGCGTCACGCCGTACTGGGTCGCGCCTGGCTGCACGATAGGGGCGGCGGGTGCGACCTGGGTGCGGGTGGCGTGCCCCCGCGCCTCGGTGCTGGTGCGCCAGGAACTGGATTTTCCTGGCTGGCGGGTGTGGCGCGCGGGCCGCTGGCGCCGCACCGGCAGTGATGGGCTGGTGCAGCGCGTGGCGGTGCCGGCGGGGGTGAGCGTGCTGCGGTTTCGCTACCAGCCCTCGGGCGCGGACTGGGCGATGGCGGGCTCGGGGCTGGGGCTGGCGATGCTGCTGGCGCTGTGGGGCAGGACCGCCCGGTCATCGGGGCGGCGGCGCATGATGGGACGCTCGATCGTGTAGCTGAGCGTGATCGCGATCAGGAGGGTGGCGGCGAGGCTGACCAGGCCCGCGCCATAGGGGCCGAGGCCCCAGGCGAGATGGCGGTTGCCGACATAGACGAGCACCGAGAGGTGCACGAGATAGAGCGCGTAGGAGAGCGCGGCGATCTGGGTGACGGCCCAGGCGAGCGGGCCGCCCGCGGCGCGCCAGCGCGCCAGCGCCGGCACCAACAGGGCGATGGCGAGGGCGACGTAATCGACCTCGATCACCTGGCGGAGCGGGGGTTGGGCGCCGAACCGCGCGAGGCTGCCGCCGTAGACCGCCTCGAGCAGGCAGAGCGCGCCGAGCGGGGCGAGCCAGGACGCCGCCCGGAAGGCGCGCGGCGCATGGGCCTCGAGGAGCGCGACCCAGAGGCCGATACCGATCGAGTCGAGCCAGTAGGGGACGAGTTGGTCGGCGGGCGAGGGCGGCGGCGGATAAAGGGCGCGGCAGGCGATGGGCCCGGCGACCAGCAGCAGCGCGACCAGTGGCAGGGCGAGGCGGCGCAACCGGACGAGGCCGAGGAACATGAGGGTGGCGGCGAGCAGGTAGAACCATTCCTCGACCGAGAGCGACCACGAGACGTCGTAGAAATTCCGGGCCTGGATGGGCCAGAACAGGTTCTGGGCCATGACCAGATAGGTGGGCAGGGTGTGGGCGAGGGCGTGGCGGGTGGGCGAGGGCAGGATTTGCACCCAGACCAGCAGCAGCACCGCCATCCAGACGTAATAGAGGGGCAGGGTGCGCAGCCAGCGGCGCAGCATGAAGATGCGGAAGGCGCGCAAGCGGCCGCCGGGCGCGGTGCGCGCGGCCTGCCGGATGAGCAGGCCGCCGACCAGGAAGCCGCTGAGGACGAAAAAGATCTCGATGCCGTAGAAGGCGCCGTAGCTGATCAGCGCGACGGGCGGGCGGTTGGCCCAGAGCGCCACCATGCTGGCGCCGTGATCGGCGAGGACCAGCCCGACCGCGACGGCGCGCATCAGATCGAGGCCGAAGATTTTGCCCCCCGCCGGCACGGGGGCGCGTGCCGGGTTCACGGCGACAGCTCAGAAGCGGCGGGGGCCGCCATCATTGCCGCGGTCGCGCATGTCCGGGCCGTGTTCGCCCTCCTCGAGATCGTCGTCGTCGAGGGCGAGGCCGATGAAGCTGTGATCGCCGTGGCGTTGCAGGACTTCGCGCTCGAGCGGGCCACCGGTGCGGTCGAGGTGCCAGATATCGGCCAGCCCCGCGCTGGTGGCGGCGGAGGCGGCCTCGCGCAGCGCCTGGTCGAGTGTCGCGGGGGCGCCGCCGGGGCGGGTGAGGCGGCGGGTTTCCCGGGTCTGGTCGTGGCGGGTGATGATCAGCTCGAGCACGGTCCGCCCCGGCTGGTCCTCGTCGAAGCGGCGCAGAATGCCGACCGCCGGGGTGTCCGGCAGCGGATCATGGGGGGCCAGCAGCCTGATATCGGCCATGGTAGTCTCCGGCGGTGTTCGGGGCGAGTTTAGCCAGGACCGCGGTTCGCCGCCATGGGGGCGGGCGGGGGTCGGGTCATGCGCCGGCGCGCAACGCCAGGATGCCGTTGACCACGTATTGCACGGCGAGGGCCGCGAGCAGCACGCCGAGCAGGCGGGCGAAGACGATCTGGCCCTTATCGCCGACCATTTTCTCGAGCAGCGGGGCGGCGCGGAAGGCAAGGTAGCAACTGGCGACCGAGAGGCCGATGATGAGGAACAGCAGCGCCATGCGGCGAGGGTCGCCGCCGGTGCGGCCGGCCAGCAGCACGCAGGCGGTGATGGCGCCGGGCCCGGCCATGAGCGGAATGGCGAGCGGGAAGGCGGCGAGGCCTTCGGCGGGGTCCCGGCCTTCGGCCTGGTGGGCTTTGCGCTGGTGGCGCTTCTCGAACACCTGCTCGAAGGCGATGGCGAACAGCAGCAGCCCGCCGGCGATGCGGAACGCGGGCAGGCCGATGCCGAGCGTGTGCAGCAGCCAGTTACCGATCAGCGCCGCCCCGGCCATGACCGCGAAGGCGATGAGGCTGGCCTGGCTCGCGATACCCTGGCGTTCGGTGGGGCCGATGCCGCGGGTGAGGCCGAGGAAGATGGGGGCGAGACCGGGCGGGTCCATGACCACCAGCAGCGTGACCAGCGCCGTCGTCAGTTCATGCAGCATGGGCAATTCCGCCTTTACGTAGCACGAGCGTGGTCCAGCTACCCTGGTCGAGCCGCCGTTCGAGCCGCAACCCCACGCGCTGATGGGCGGCCAGCACCCGGCGCGCCTGGCTGGCGAGCAGCCCCGCCACTATGGCGATGCCGCCGGGCGCGAGATTGCGCGCGAGATCGGCCGCCATGGCGCAGAGCGGCGCGGCCAGGATATTGGCGAAGACGAGGTGATAGGGGGCGGCCTTGCGGATGGCGGGGCTGGTCCAGCCATCGGCGCGCAGGCAGCGCACGGTGTTGCCGGCGCCGTTGCGCCGGGCATTGGCGCGCGCGGTGCGCACGGCCCAGGGGTCGATATCGGTGGCGAGCACCGGCACGCGCAGCAATTTGGCCGCCGCCAGCGCGAGCACGCCCGAGCCGGTGCCGAGATCGAGCAGGCGGCGCGGGCGGTGCCGGCGCGCCACAGTCTCGAGCGCGATCAGGCAGCCGCGGGTGGAGCCGTGTTCGCCCGAGCCGAAGGCGACCCCGGCATCGAGCGTCAGGACCTGGCGGCCGGGCACCGGCCCGCGCGGCAGATGGGTGCCGCGCAGGACGAAGCGGCGGCCGATGGTTTGCGCGGGAAACGCCGAGGCGGTGCGGGCGAGCCAACCCTCGGCGGGGACGGTGTCGTGCTCGGGGGTGGCGAGAACGCCGCTGACCAGCGCCGCGAGCGCGAGCCCGGCGTCGAGTGCCGCCCGGTCGGGGACGGCGCGGCAGATGCCCTCGACCCGCCAATGCGTGCCGGTGGCGTCGGCCTCGAACAGGCCGACCGAGGCGCACACGGTTTCGAGCGCGGCGGCATAGGCATCGGTGGCCGCCGCCGGCACAGTCACCGAGATCAGCCACAGCCGGGTTGCCTGACGTCCGCTCACGCGGAGGCTTTGGCATTGGCGCGGCCGCGCGTCAAAGCCTGGGCGGATTTCGCTTGCCGAAGCGGCGCGCAATGTAACGCGAGGTTGCGGCTGGCCGGTGTGCGGCGCCGACAATACGTGGCAGCGTTTACATGCCGAAACAAAGCAGTCCTCAGGCGCACGTTGACTTTCGGGGTTCCCGGTCGCACTTGCCGAGACGTGACCGAGATATTTCCCCTCGCCACCGCGCGCGCCTTGCCGGCGCGATGTGCGCTTGCCCTGCGCCGGACGGTATTTACGCCGGATGGTCCGCTGGAAGCGTTCTATCAGCGCGCGGTGCGTCCCTGGGGCCGCAGATTGCTGCCGCGGCCGGTGCCCGGCCGGGTGCGGCGCGTGGTGACGCATATGAGCCCCGCCGCCGCCAAGCCGGGGGTGCGCGAAATTCTGGTGATGAAGCTTGACCATATCGGGGATTTTCTGCTGGCGGCGCCGGCGCTGGCGGCCTTGCGCCGTGGCCTGCCCGAGGCGCGCATAACGCTGTTGTGCGGCCCCTGGAATTCCGCCCTGGCGGAAGCCTCGGGGTATGTCGATGCGGTGGTGGCGTATCGGTTTTTCGCGGGCTCGGCCGAGGCGCCGCGACCGCCGCAGGACACCGCCGCGCTGGCCGCGCTGGGGCCGTTCGACCTCGCGGTGGATTTGCGGGTGGACCCCGACACGCGGCCGCTGCTGGGGGAGATACGGGCCAGGTTTCGGGCCGGCTATGCCGCGCCCGGGGCGCGGCTGGACATTGCCCTGCCGATGCCGCCGCGGGCACCGGGCCCGGATGCCGGGCTCGAGGTGCATACCGGGCAGCGCCTGATGAACCTGGTGGCGGCGGTGCTGGGACAGGATTTCGGCGGTGAGACCAAGGCGCTGCTGCGGCGCTACGCGACCCCGAACCAGGGCGCCAACTGGGTGCGCCCGGTGGTCGCGTTCAATACCGGCTCCGGCCGGGCGATCAAGAACTGGCCGTTGGACCGCTACATTGCGCTGGCCCGGATGTTGCGCGCGCGCGGTGCCACGGTGCTGTTGCTTGGTGGCCCGGGGCAGCGCGCGGACGCCGATACGATGCGCGCCGCCCTGGGCGTGCCGCTGGGCGAGGAGGGCGGGGTGATAGACCTCGTCGGGCGGATGAGCCTCGATGCCTCGATCGGGGTGCTGGCCGAGGCCGATGCCTATGTGGGCAACGATACCGCGCTGGGCCACGCCGCCGCCGCGCTGGGGCTGACCACGGTGGTGCTGTTCAGCGGCATCGACCCGCTGGCGCATTGGGCGCCGCTCGGACCGCGCGCGCTGGCGATCAAGACCGATATCGCGTGCGCGCCATGCCACCTGTCCGACCTGGCCCTGTGCCCGAACGACCACCGCTGCCTGACCGCGATCAGCGTGGCGCGGGTATGGGATGTGCTGGTCGAACGCCTGCCCTGGCCGGCGCCGCGCCGGGGCGCGACGGTTGCGCAGAATTTGGCGACGTCGCGCTGACCGCGCGGGAAGGAATTTGGATGAATTTTTCCGGCGTTACCGTGCTGTGTCTGGGCGATGTGATGCTGGACCGCTTCGTTTACGGCGATGTGGAACGGATTTCCCCCGAAGCGCCGGTGCCGGTGCTGCGCCTGCGCGAGACCCGCACGATGCTGGGCGGCGCCGGCAACGTGGCCGCGAATATTGCCTCCCTGGGGGGACGGGCGGTGCTGCTCGGCATGATCGCCGATGACGATTCCGGGGCGTTGCTGACCCGCCATATGGCGACGCTGCCGGGCATCGACCCCGCGCTGGTGTCGACCACGCATCGGCCGACCATATGCAAGACCCGCTTCCTGGCCCGCCAGCAACAGGTGGTGCGCGCCGATGAGGAAAGCCCGCTGCCGCTGCAACCCGAGGAGGAAGCCGACCTGATGGCGGCGCTGGACCGGCACCTGCCCCGTGCCCAGGCGATAATCCTTTCGGATTATGGCAAGGCGGCGCTTTCGGATGGGATCATCGGCCATGCCGTCGCCCGCGCCCGCGCGCGCAACCTGCCGGTGTTCGTGGACCCGAAATCCCGGGAGTTCGGGCGCTACCGCGGCGCCACCTGCATAACCCCCAATGCCCGCGAGCTGGCCGAGGCGAGCCGGCTGCCGACCACGACCGAGGCGGAGGTAATTGCCGCCGCGCGCCGGGTGATGGCGGAGGCCGATGCCGCCGCGATTCTGGCGACGCGGTCCGAGAAGGGCATGATTCTGGTGGAACGCGATGGCACCCACCACAGCGTGCCCGCCCGGGCGCGGGAGGTGTTCGATGTATCCGGCGCGGGCGATACGGTGATTGCGACGCTGGCGCTGGCGCATGCGGCGGGGATGAGCCTGGCCCAGGCCATGCGCATCAGTAACGCCGCGGCCGGGGTGGTGGTGAGCAAGGTGGGCACCGCGACGGTGCAGCCGGCCGAATTGCTGCACGAACTGGATGCGGGCGATGCGCCCGCGCGCGAGGCGCCGCCGCTGCGCAGCCTGGAGCAGACGCTGGCGCTGGTGGCCCACTGGAAGGACCAGGGCCTGACCGTGGGCTTCACCAATGGCTGCTTCGATATTCTGCACCCCGGCCATATCGCGCTGCTGGCCGCCGCCCGGCGCGCCTGCGACCGGCTGATCGTGGCGTTGAACACCGATGCCAGCGTGGCCCGGCTGAAAGGCCCGAGCCGGCCGATAAACCGCCTGGAGGACCGCGCGACCGTGCTGGGCGCGATCAAGCACGTGGATTGCCTGGTGGCGTTCGACGACGATACGCCGCGGGCGCTGATTGCCGCGCTTCTGCCCGACCGGCTGATCAAAGGCGCCGATTACACCCTGGACCGCGTGGTCGGCGCCGATATCGTGACCGCGCATGGGGGCAAGGTGATACTGGCCGACCTGGTGGCGGGGCAGAGCACGACCGGCACGATTGCCCGGATGGCGGCCCCGGCTCAGGCGACCCCGGCTCAGGCGACCCCGGCTCAGGCGACCCCGGCTCAGGCGGCCCCGGCTCAGGCGACGCGGTGAGGGCAACGCGGTGACGGAAGCGGCGGGCGGGTGATGGTCGGCCGGCCGCGGGCGGCGGACGGCGGGAGCCGGACGCCCTGCGGGAATTCCGGCGCGGCGCCCGGAGTTCGCCTGGCGAAGTCGCTTTCGGAGGTCGCCTCGGGGGGTGGTTTATCGGGTGGTGCCGTTCAGCGCCTTGGCGGCCTGGCGGAAGGCTTCGGATTGGGCGGCGAGTTTGGCGTAGATGGCCTGTTGCCGGGCGACCGCCGCGGCCTGGATGGCGGCGATTTTGTCCTGCGCGGCCTGGCTGATGGCCGCTTCCTGGTCGTGGGCCTCGGACAGGGCGCAGGCGGCATAGGCGGCGGCGGCCTTGCGGTAGGTTTCGGCCTGGGGCAGGGCGGCCTGATAGGCCTCGCGGGTGGTGAGGGCGTAGTTCGGCGCCACGGGTTGCGGGCCGCAATGGCTGGGTGCCCAATCGGCCGCGAGCGCCGGCAGCGGCAGGAGGAGCAGCAGGGCGGGCAGGGCAGGGCGCATGGGGCGGCTTCCGGGCGGGGGTGGTGTTTGCGCCTTACCATACCGCGCGTCTCGCGCACGGCAACGCTGCCCCGCTCATGGCGGCCACGTGCCGGGCCGGCCAGGGGGTGGATTTCCCCCGCGGGCTTCGCCATACCGGCGGCCTGCCACCGGCCGGGGTGTTGCCTGGCCCGTTTCACCTGACAGGTGCCGCAATGTCCGTGACCGCACTGAAACCGACCCGACCCGCCAACCCGTTCCGCTGGGATGACCCGCTGCGGCTCGAGGACCAGTTGAGCGAGGAGGAGCGGCTGACACGCGATACCGCCCGCGCCTACGCGCAGGAGAAACTGCTGCCGCGGGTGATCGAGGCGTATCGGGAGGAGCGGGTGGCCCCGGAGGTTTTCCCGGAGATGGGAGCGCTGGGATTGCTGGGCGCGACCCTGCCCGAGACCTATGGCGGAGCCGGCGCCAGCTATGTGGCGTACGGGCTGATCGCGCGCGAGATCGAGCGGGTGGATTCGGGCTACCGGTCGATGATGTCGGTGCAGTCGTCGCTGGTGATGTTTCCGATTTACGAGTTCGGATCGGACGCGCAGCGGGCGGAATTTCTGCCAAGCCTGGCGAGCGGCGCGGCGATCGGCTGCTTTGGCCTGACCGAGCCGGATGCGGGGTCGGACCCGGCGGGGATGAAGACCACGGCGACGCGCATTCCGGGCGGGTACCGGCTGAACGGGTCGAAAACCTGGATCAGTAATTCTCCGATTGCCGATGTGTTCGTGGTGTGGGCGAAATCGACCGCCCATGGCGGCAAGATCCGGGGGTTCGTGCTGAAGCGTGGCACGCCAGGGCTTGGCGCGCCCAAGATCGGCGGCAAATTGTCGCTGCGTGCCTCGGTGACCGGGGAGATCGTGCTGGATAATGTCGAGGTCGGCGAGGACGCGCTGCTGCCACATGCCGAGGGGCTGAAGGGGCCGTTCGAATGCCTGAACCGCGCCCGCTACGGGATTTCGTGGGGGGTGATGGGGGCGGCGGAAGCCTGCCTGCACGCGGCGCGGCAATATGGGCTGGACCGCAGGCAGTTCGGGCGGCCGCTGGCGCAGACCCAGTTGTTCCAGAAGAAGCTGGCCGACATGCAGACCGAGATCGCGCTCGGCCTGCAGGCGAGCCTGCGGGTGGGCCGGCTGCTGGACGAGGGCCTGGCGGCGCCCGAGATGATTTCCCTGATCAAGCGTAATAATTGCGGCAAGGCGCTGGAGATGGCCCGCGCCGCGCGTGACATGCATGGTGGCAACGGGATACACGAGGAATATCATGTGATCCGGCACATGATAAACCTGGAGACCGTGAACACCTATGAGGGCACACATGATGTTCATGCGCTGATTCTGGGGCGGGCGATAACCGGGTTGCAGGCGTTTTTCTGACTAGTGGCCGGGAAGGCCGCGGAGTTTTCCTCCGGCGGAGGGGAAGCCATGGGTTTTTCCGATAGCATTTTTTCCGGTTGTCGCCGGTTACGAGAAGAGCGCCCGCATTCATGAGTCTGGACCGCGCCGAGATCGTTCATGCCAATTTCCGCCGCCGGCTGGCCGCGGCGGATTTTCCGCACGGCGCCCCGCCCTCGGAGGTGTTGCGGCCGGCCGAGGCGGTTGGCCTCTATCGCGCGGCGTGCCTTTCCCGGGCGCTGGACCGGGTGAGCCGGGATTTGCAGCGGCGGGGCCAGGGGTTTTACACGATCGGGTCGTCGGGACATGAGGCCATGGCGGCGGTGGCGGCCGCGTTCCGGCCGACCGACATGGCGTTTCTGCACTACCGGGACGCGGCCTTCCAGATTGCCCGGGCCGGGCAAATTCCGGGGCAGACGCCGGTCTGGGACATGCTGCTTTCCTTCGCCGCCTCGGCCGAGGACCCGATTTCCGGCGGCCGCCACAAGGTGCTGGGATCGAAGGCGCTGTTCATACCGCCGCAGACCTCGACCATCGCGAGCCACCTGCCCAAGGCGGTGGGGGCGGCCTATGGGTTGGGCCTCGCCGCGCGGCGGCGGCCGGAGCTGGCCAGCCTGCCGCGGGATGCGGTAATTCTCTGTTCGTTCGGGGATGCCTCGGCCAACCATTCGACCGCGCAAGGGGCGTTCAATACCGCGTGCTGGACGGCGTTTCAGGGCGTGCGGATGCCGATCGTGTTCGTGTGCGAGGATAACGGGATCGGGATTTCCACCCCGACGCCGAAAGGCTGGATCGCGGCGAATTTCAAGGCGCGGCCGGGACTGACCTATATTCCCTGCAATGGGCTGGATTTCTATGACACGTTCGGTGCCGCGCGGGAGGCGGCCGACTGGGCGCGCACGCGACGCAAGCCGGTGTTTCTGCATTTTCAGACCGTGAGACTGTACGGCCATGCCGGCGCGGACGTGCCGACCACCTATATGCCGGTGGCGGCGGTGGAGGCGATCGAGGCGGACGACCCGTTACTGCATTGCGCGCGACAGCTCGTGCAGGCGGGGGCGCTGGAAGCTGCCGAGGCGCTGGCGATTTACGACGAGACATTGAGCCGCGCCGAGCGCGTGGCCGAGGACGTGATAACCCGCCCGCGCCTTGCGACCGCGGCCGAGGTGATGGCGAGCATCGTGCCGCCCCGGAGGGAATTACCTCCGGTCCCGGCCCTGGCGCCGGCGGCCCGCGCGACGCTGTTCGGGGCCGAGCTTGCGGCCCAGGCCGAGACGCAGCCGATGGCCCGGCACATCAACTGGGCCCTGGCGGATTTGATGGCGGCGCACCCCGAGATCGTGCTGATGGGCGAGGATATCGGCCGCAAGGGGGGCGTTTATGGCGTGACCCAGCGGCTGGCGGCGCGGTTCGGGCCGGACCGGGTGATCGATACGCTGCTGGACGAGCAATCGATACTGGGGCTCGCGATCGGGCTCGCGCATAACGGGTTCATTCCGATACCGGAAATTCAGTTTCTGGCGTATCTGCACAATGCCGAGGACCAGGTGCGGGGCGAGGCGGCGACGCTGCCGTTTTTCTCGAACGGGCAATTCACCAACCCGATGGTGCTGCGGATCGCGGGGCTGGGCTACCAGAAGGGGTTCGGGGGGCATTTTCACAACGATAATTCTCTGGCGGTGCTGCGTGACATTCCCGGCATTGTGATGGCCTGCCCGAGCCAGGGCGCCGATGCCGCACGGATGCTGCGCGAGGCGGTGCGCCTGGCGCGGGAGGAGGGGCGTGTGGTGGCGTTCATCGAACCGATCGCGCTTTATGGCGCGCGCGATCTGGCGGCGGACAAGGACGGGCAATGGATGACGCGCTACCCTGAGCCGGGCGAGCGGATCGGCCTTGGCGAGATCGGCCAATACGGCGAGGGCACGGCGCTCGCGATCGTGACCTATGGCAATGGCGTGCTGCTTTCCCGCCAGGCGCAAATAGCGCTGGCCGATTCCGGCATTGCCAGCCGGGTGATTGATCTGCGCTGGCTGGCGCCCCTGCCGGAGCCCGCCCTGCTGGCCGCGGTGGCGCCGTGCGGGCGTGTGCTGATCGTCGATGAATGCCGACGCACCGGCGGACAATCGGAAGCGCTGATGACGCTGTTCGTGGAGAAGCTCGGCATACGCCCGGCGCGGGTTGCGGCGGAGGACAGTTTCATTGCCACCGGCCCGGCCTACGCCGCGACGCTACCCTCACGCGAGGGGATCATTGCCGCGGCGCGGGCGTTGATGGGACGGAACGAGGCATGAGAGAGACCGCAAAACGGCGGCGGGGACCCGGCCTCGGCATGGCCGCGGCCGCCGGGCTCATGGGGCTTTCCGGGTCTCTCGAAGACCGAGGCGAGCGATTTTCTGCCGGGTTCGTGCGATGAAAACCGCTGTCCTGGTCTGTCCCGGTCGTGGCACCTACAACGCGCCGGAACTCGGCTATCTGGCGCGCCACCATGCCGGGCGGGCGGCGCTGTTCGCGGCGTTCGAGGCCGAGCGCGCGGCGAACGACCAGCCCGGCCTCGCGGCGCTGGACGGGATGGCGCACTACAGTGCCGCGGTGCATACGCGCGGGGATAATGCTTCCGCGCTGATTTTCGCGGCGAGCCTCGCCGACCGGCTGGCGATAGACCCGGCGCGGTGGCGGATCGTCGCGGTGACGGGCAATTCCATGGGGTGGTATTCGGCGCTGGCCTGCGCGGGCGCGGTGAGCCCGGCGGCGGGATTTCGGATTGCCAATACCATGGGCACGCTGATGCAGCGGCACCTGATTGGCGGACAGCTGGTTTATCCGCATGTGGGCGCGGATTGGCGGCCGAACGGGGGCGAAAAATCCCGCCTGCTCGGGCTGGTCGGGGAAATCGCGTCCCGGCCGGGGCATGTGCTGGCGCTTTCGATCGACCTTGGCGGGTTGCTGGTGCTGGCGGGGAATAAAGCCGGGCTGGATGCGTTCAGCGCGTGTGTGCCGGTGGTGGATGGGCGCTTTCCGCTGCGCCTGGCCAACCATGCCGCGTTTCATACGGCGCTGCAGGCGCCGGTGGCGGCGGCGGGCAGGGCGGCGCTGCCGGACGCGCTGTTCGGGGGGCCGGAACTGCCGCTCATCGACGGGCGGGGCGCCCTGTGGTGGCCGCACGCGACCGATGCGGCGGAGTTGCGCGCCTATACGCTGGGCCACCAGGTGACCGAGGCGTATGATTTCACCCATGCCATTCAGGTGGCGGCGCGCGAGTTCGCGCCGGATGCGTTCATCGTCAGTGGCCCTGGCGCCACGCTGAACAGCGCGGTCGCGCAATCCCTGATCGGGATTGGCTGGCGGGGCCTGGCTGACAAGGCGGATTTCCAGGCCCGCCAGAGCACCGCGCCGTTGTTGATTTCGCTCGGCATGGAGGCTCAGCGCGGACTGGCCGTGTGAAGGCCGGATGGCGGTAAGACCAGGGCGACGCGTGGGCTCCGCGGGGAGCGAAAGCCCCTGACCCAGGATATGGAAAGGGAAGGGCCGGGCAGTTGGCGGGCCGAGTGTGAATTGACAGGGAAAATAAAGAACATATAGTGAACTATAACGCGCCATGCCCGAAATTACGACCCTTGCCGCCCTTCGCCATGCCATTGCGCCGCCGGCCAGTGCCGGGGGGCGGTTGCGGCTTGGCCTGCCGGACCTGGATGCCGCGTTGGGAGGCGGGTTGCTGCTGGCGGGCGCGCATGAGGTGCTGGCCGAACCTGGCGCCGGGGAGGCGGCCCTGGGCGCTGCCACCGGGTTTGCCGTGTGCCTGGCCGCCAGCCTGTTGCGGCAGGACGGGGCGGGCCGCCCTCTGCTTTGGGTTGGCTCCCGGCCCGACCTGTATCCTTTGGGATTATGCGCCTACGGATTGAACCCCGCCTTGCTGCTGCTGGCCGCCGCGCCCGACCAGCGGGAAGCGCTGCATACGGCCGAGACGGCGTTGCGCAGCGGCGCGGTGGCCGCGGTGCTGGCCGAACTGGTCGCGCCGGATGCGGTGGCCGCCCGCCGGCTGATGCTGGCCTGCCAGCGCGGCGGAGCCACCGCTCTCATTCTGCGCCACCCGCCGCGTGGCGCGCCGCTTACGCTTGCCACACGCTGGCTGATCGGGCCGGCGCCGTGCCAGGGCCGGCCGCGCTGGCAGGTCACGCTCATCCGCGCCCAGGGCGGACGGCCCGGTTCCTGGCTGATGGAGGGCGGCAGTGACATCGGATTTTCGCCACCGCCCGCCATGCCCGAGGCCCTTGCCGGGTGAAACCGGGGGCATGCGTGACGGATGGCGACAGGGTCTGCCGTGTGGCGGCGCGGTTTCAGCCACGGGCATGAGCGATCGCAAGCGGCGCCAGGCGGATACACGACGGCCGCCGCCGACACGCCAAGAATTAGAAGTTTTTGGTTCTTTTTTTTCAAATAAAACCAAGGATAAGAAATCAGCTTATTTTTCTGAAGAAAAAGAAGCAAAAAGACTTTTATTACTATGGTTTATGAAAACCGAAACCGGGGGTCACCCATCATTCCGGGTGGGTATGACCCCGGGATGGTATAATCCTGTGGCATCAACCCCATTGACTTCAGGAAAAAAACAAACCAAGAACATACGTTGCCACATCATTCCCAGAACCGATGCCCCGCATCCTTTGCGTCTGGCTACCCGATTGGTCGATCACCCGGCTGTGGCACACGCGCCACCGCCAAGGCGGCGCGCTGGATAGCGCGGATGAGGCTCGGCCGCTGGTGCTGTATACCGAGCGGCGCGGCCAGCGCAGCCTTGCGGCCGTTTGCCAGCGGGGACGGGCGCTGGGGCTGCGGCCGGGCCAGACCCTGACCCAGGCCATGGCTCTGTGCCCGGGGCTCGTCGCCGAGCCCGCGCAGCCGGAGGCCGATGACGCGGCGCTGGCCGCTCTGGCGCAATGGGCCACGCGCTATACCCCGCTGGCCGCCGCCGCGCCGCCGGACGCGTTGTGGCTGGATATTGCCGGTTGCGCGCATTTATTCGGCGATGAGGCGACCCTGGTCCGGTGCCTGCTTGCCCGGCTCGGCCGCTGGCGGCTGGACGCCCGGTTTGCCATTGCGCCCACCGCCGCCGCCGCCGCGGCTCTGGCGCGCTTTGCCCCGGGCACCCTTGTCGGGTCTGACCAGGCCGCCTTGACCGCGGCGCTTGCCCCATTGCCGACCGAGGCGTTGCTGCTGCCCGCCGCCACCACCAAAGGGCTGCGCCGGCTGGGCCTGCGCAGCCTCGGGCAGATTGCCGACCTGCCACGGGCGGAACTGGCCGCGCGCTTCGACCCCGCCGTGCTGACGCGGCTCGACCAGTGCTGGGGCGCGGCGCCCGAGCCGATGGCCTGGCCCAGCCCCCCGCCCGATTGGACCGAACAGGTGCGCCTGGCCGAGCCGATTGGCCATACCCAGGCCTGCGCCGCAGTGCTGGAGCAACTGGCGCGCCGCCTGTGCGCCCGGCTCGATGCGCGATCCCTGGGCGGATTGCAGTTTTCCGCGGTGTTTCACATCATCGATGGCAGTGCCCGGCATATACCCGTGGTGACCGCGCTGCCGGTGCGCGACCCTGCCTATCTGCTGCGGCTGCTGAGCGCGCGACTGGACGGGCTGGACCCTGGGTTTGGCATCGAGGCGGTGACCCTTTCCGCCCCGGTTCGGGACGCCGCCCGCCCCACCCAGCCGGACCTGATGGGCGCGGGGGCGGCCGACCAGGGGCGGCTGGCCGCGCTGATCGATACGCTGACCCAGCGGCTCGGCCCGGCACGGCTGTGGCGCTTCGCCCCGCGCGCGAGCCATATTCCGGAACGCGCGATGCAACGGGCCGCGCCGCTTTGCGCCATCGCCTGGCCGGACCCGCCGCCGGCGCCGCGCCCGCTGCGCCTGCTGCCGCACCCGGAGAAAATCATGGTCACCGCCATGCTGCCCGACGACCCGCCGGTGCAGTTTCGCTGGCGCGGCGGGTTGCACCGCGTGCACGCCGCCACCGGACCCGAACGTATTGCCCCGGAATGGTGGCGCGAAGACGCCGCGACCCGCGATTATTACCAGGTCGAGGATACCTGCGGCGCCCGCTTCTGGCTGTACCGCGCCGAGGCCGACTGGTGGCTGCACGGCCTTTTCGCCTGAGCCAGGTGACAATTTCATGACAAATGCCGCCGCCCCTTCCCGTCCCGCCCGTGGGCGCGGCTTGTCGCTGCCGCCTTCGCCCTCTAATACCCCGGCGCGCCTCGTCCGAGCCAGATCATGCCGTCACTCCGCCGCCCAGCCCCAGCCCATCGCCCACGCGCCGCCCTCGGCATCGCCACCCTGCTCGTGCTCGGTGCGATCGGCGAGCCCGGCCGCGCCCGCGCCCAGGGGGTCGAACCCACACCTCAGCCGCAAGGAATTACCGTCACCCCGGACCAGGCCGCGAGCCTCACCCCGCAGCTCTACGCCTATCACGGTCAATCCACCGTCACCGAGCAATTCTCGCCCGGCTTTGGGTCCGCCTTCCAGGGGCCGCAAAGCCTCAGCGCCGCCCCCAACGGCCGTGAAACCACCGATTTCACCGCCTATCTCGGCGTTCGCCCCTGGTCGGGCGCCGAGATCTGGTTCAACCCGGAAGTCGATCAGGGCTTCGGCCTCGCCAACACCTTCGGCGTCGCCGGGTTCGTCAGCGGCGAGGCTTACAAGGTTGGCGCGACCTATCCGTATCTCGAGCTGGATCGGCTTTTTCTGCGCCAGACCATCGATCTTGGCGGCAGCACGCAACAGCTCAGCCCGGATCTGAACCAGCTCGGCGGCAGCGAAACCGCCAACCGCCTGGTGCTGACCGCCGGCAAGTTTTCGGTCGTGGATATTTTCGACACCAACCCCTATGCCAATAATCCCCGCGCCGATTTCCTGAACTGGTCGATCATCAACCAGGGCAGCTTCGATTATGCCGCCAATGCCTGGGGCTATACCTACGGCGCCGCCGCCGAACTGACCGAGCAGTGGTGGACCGCGCGCTTCGGCCTGTTCAACCTCTCCAACCGGCCGAACACCGTCAATATCGACCCGCGCATTCTCGGCCAGTTCCAGATGATCAATGAGCTCGAGGCGCGTTACCAGCTCTGGCATCAGCCCGGCGCGCTGAAATTCCTCTACTGGATAGACCGCGGCGAACTCGGCAGCTACGACCAGGCCCTGGCCTTGGCGCAGGCCACGAACCGCACCCCGTCCACCGCCCTGGTGCGGCGTTATCGCAGCAAGGATGGCGTCGAGCTGAATTGGCAGCAGCAGGTTTCGCCCCTGGTCGGTCTGTTCGCGCGTGGCGGCATCTCGCAGGGCAGCATCGAGGCCGATGCGTTCTCCGACATCAACAAATCGGTTTCGGGCGGTGTTTCGCTCAACGGCGCTGCCTGGCAGCGGCCACAGGATACGTTCGGCGCGGCGATCGCGGTCAATGAAATCTCCCATGCCGGGAAGCTCTACCTGGCGGCGGGCGGCCTTGGCATCGTCATCGGCGATGGCGCCCTGCCGATGGCCGGACCCGAGCAGATTTTCGAGACCTATTACAGCCTCATGCTGTTCACCCCCGACTTTCATCTCACTTTCGATTATCAGGTGATCAACCACCCCGCCTACAATGTTCTGCGCGGCCCGGTCTCCGTGCTCGGCCTGCGCCTGCACGGGCAGTTCTAACCCGCTCCGCGCGGCGGGCCCGCGCGCCCGCGCCGCCTTTATGCGGCCTTTATCTTTCGTCCCGGCTTTCCCTCTCGCGCCCTTACGCCGCGCCCGCCTAAGTCATCCTGGCAATTTTCCGGCGCGTGCCATGACCGCTATCATCGTCCTCAGCCTGTTCGGCTTCCTGCTCTGGCTCATGCTGCCCTATGCCGAGTTCTGTGACCGCATCTGACGGAAACTCCCCATGCTTGATCTGACCCTTGGCGCCACGGTCGCGATGGCGCTGCTCGTTTATCTGTTCTGGGCTCTGCTTCGTCCCGAGGATTTCTGACCGATGACCCTGAATGGCTGGATGCAAATTTTCGTGATCCTGGCTCTGGTCGCCGCTGTCGCCCTGCCCTTGGGCACCTATCTCGCGGCCGTGGCCGAGGGACGGGTGAATTTCCTGCGGCCGGTGGAATCTGTTTTCTATCGGCTGGCGGGGGTCGACCCCGACGAGCCGATGGGGTGGAAAACCTATGCCGCCGCGCTGATGGCGCTCAATCTGCTGCATTTCGTGCTGCTCTATCTGATGTTGCGGTTCCAGCAATTTCTGCCGTTCAACCCGGCCGGAATCGGGCCGATGTCGCCGCGGCTGGCCCTGAATACCGCGATCAGTTTCGTCACCAACACCAACTGGCAGGCCTATGCGGGCGAAACCGCGCTCTCGTATGGCAGCCAGATGTGGGGGTTGACCGTTCATAATTTTCTGTCGGCCGCGACCGGTATCGCCGCCGCCATCATGATGGTGCGGGCGTTCTGCGCCGGGGGTTTGAAAACACTCGGGAATTTCTGGGCCGATATCACCCGCATCACGCTTTATGTGCTGATACCGATGGCCGCCGCGATGACGGTTTTCCTGATTATCTGTGGCGTGCCGCAGACACTCGCCGGCCCCGCCCACGCCATCACGCTGGAGGGCGCGCACCAGGTCATCGCGCGCGGGCCGATTGCTTTTCAGGAGGCGATCAAGCTGCTGGGGACCAATGGGGGGGGCTTCTTCAACGCCAATTCCGCCCATCCGTTCGAGAATCCGACCCCGCTGTCGAACGTGGTGGAAACCTGGTCGGAGATCGTAATTCCCTTCGCGCTGGTGTTCATGCTCGGCCGCATGGTCCGCGCGCCGCGCCAGGGCTATGCCATTGCCGCCGCCATGGCGATGATACTCGTCGCGGCGGCGGGCTGCGTTTATGCGGCAGAGGCGCATGGCAACCCGCTGCTCGCGCATCTCGGTGTGGGTCATGCCATGGGGAATATGGAAGGCAAGGAGGTGCGCTTCGGCACCGCGATGTCGTCGCTGTTCACGGTCACCACCACCGGCACCTCCGATGGCGCGGTCATCGCCATGCACGACAGTTTCACGCCGCTCGGCGGGCTCGTGCCGATGTTTCTGATGGAACTCGGGGAAATCACGCCCGGCGGCGTGGGGTCGGGCCTCTACGGCATGCTGGTCTATGCCCTGCTGGCGGTGTTCGTCGCCGGGCTGATGGTGGGCCGCACGCCGGAGTATCTCGGCAAGAAAGTTCAGGCCAAGGAAATAAAGCTCGCCATGCTGGCCGTGCTGATCCTGGGTATTTCCATTCTGTGCGGCACCGCCTACGCGCTCAATACCAGATCGGGACTTGGCTCGCTCGGCAATGCCGGGCCGCACGGGCTTTCGGAGATGCTGTATGCCTGGTCATCGGCTACCGCGAACAACGGCAGCGCCTTCGGCGGGCTATCGGCCGATACCAAACTGCTGGATTATGGATTGGCCCTGGCGATGGTGCTGGGGCGGTTCGGCTTCATGATCCCGACCCTCGCGATCGCGGGATCGCTCGCGGCCAAGCCGAAACTGCCGGAAAGTGCGGGCACTTTTCCGACCGACGGGCCGCTGTTCGTTGGCCTGCTGATCGGCGTCGTCATAATTCTGGGCGGGTTGCAGTTCCTGCCGGCGCTGTCGCTCGGACCGATCGCCGAACATTTCGTGATGCTCGCCGGCAAGGTTTTCTGACAGCCGGCGCCGGCCGGCGGCGCGTTTCCGGAAAGCCCTACAGATTCCCACTTTTGCAAGCGGACCCCGCCAATGACCGCCGATACGATTTCGCTGTTCGATGCGACCATCATCCGCCGCGCCGCGCTCGACAGTTTCGTCAAGCTCGACCCGCGCCATATCATCCGCAATCCGGTGATTTTCGTCACCGAAGCGGTCGCCCTGCTGGTCACCCTGCTCGGGGTCCGGGAGTTGGCCACCGGCAGGCCGTGGCATTTCGCGCTCGCGATCGCCGCCTGGCTCTGGATCACGGTATTGTTCGCGACCTTCGCCGAGGCGGTCGCGGAAGGGCGCGGCCGCGCCCGCGCCGAAAGCCTGCGCCGCGCCAGGTCGGACACCATGGCGAGACGCCTCATTGGCAGCGGCCGCACCGAGACCGAAGCGGTTTCCGCCACCGCCCTGCGCCCGGGGGACCTCGTGCTGGTGGAAGCCGGCGACCTCATTCCCTCGGACGGGGAGGTCACCGAAGGTGTGGCGTCGGTCAATGAAAGCGCCATCACCGGCGAGAGCGCCCCGGTCATCCGCGAGGCCGGCGGGGACCGCTCCGCCGTCACCGGGGGTACCCAGGTGGTGAGCGACTGGCTCGTCGTCCGGATCACCGCCGCGCCGGGCAACACGTTTCTGGACCGTATGATCGCGCTGGTGGAGGGGGCGTCGCGGCGCAAGACGCCCAATGAGATCGCGCTCGATATTCTGCTCGCGGGACTCACCATCATTTTTCTGGTGGCGGTGGTGACCCTGGTGGGGCTGGCCGATTATTCCCACACGCATCTATCGGTGCCGGTGCTGGCGGCGCTGCTGGTGACCCTTATTCCCACCACTATCGGCGGCCTGCTTTCGGCGATCGGGATTGCCGGCATGGACCGGCTGGTGCGCTTCAACGTTGTCGCGACCTCGGGCCGGGCGGTGGAGGCGGCGGGGGATGTTGATATTCTGCTGCTGGACAAGACCGGCACCATTACCTTCGGCAACCGCGCCTGCGCGGCGCTTTACCCGGTGGTGGGGGTGAGTGAGCAGGAACTGGCCGAGGCGGCGGCGCTGGCGAGCCTGGGTGACGAGACGCCGGAAGGCCGGTCTATTCTGGGGTTCGTGCGCGACCGGTTCGGCTTTTCGCCGGAGCGGCCGGCGCATGCGCGGGTGGTTCCGTTCAGCGCCAATACGAGGTTGTCGGGGCTGGATATCGGGCCGGACCAGTGGCGCAAGGGCGCGGTGGACAGTGTGATGGCCTGCCTGACGGAGGCGGCGCCGGCGGGGGCGGGCGTGGCGGTGGAGCGGATTGCCCGCGCTGGCGCGACGCCGCTCGCGGTGGCCCGCAACAACTGCCTGCTGGGCGCGGTCGAGCTCAAGGATATCGTGAAGCCGGGCATCCGCGAGCGGTTCGAGGCGCTGCGGCGCATGGGTATTCGCACGGTGATGGTGACCGGCGACAACCGCCTGACGGCGGCCGCGATCGCGACCGAGTCGGGGGTCGATGATTTCATCGCCGAGGCAAAACCGCAGGACAAGCTCGATTATATCCGCAAGGTTCAGGCCGAGGGGCGGCTGGTGGCGATGTGCGGTGATGGCACCAACGACGCGCCGGCGCTGGCCCAGGCCGATGTCGGAGTGGCGATGCAGACCGGAACCCAGGCCGCGCGGGAGGCCGGCAACATGGTGGACCTGGACAGCGACCCGACGAAGCTGATCGAGATCGTCGAAATCGGCAAGCAGCTGCTGATCACGCGGGGCGCGCTGACCACGTTCTCGATCGCCAACGACGTGTCCAAATACTTCGCGATACTGCCGGCGATTTTCGTCGCGACCTACCCGGAGCTGGCGGCGCTGAACATCATGCGGCTGCATTCGCCGCAAAGCGCCATTCTCTCGGCGGTGATTTTCAACGCGCTCATCATCGTCGCGCTGGTGCCGCTGGCGCTGCGCGGGGTGAAATTCACCCCGATCGGGGCCGGTGCCCTGCTGCGCCGTAACCTGCTGATCTACGGGGTGGGCGGGCTGATTGCGCCCTTTGCCGGCATCAAACTCATCGACGTTCTTCTCACCACATTGGGGCTGGTCTGATCATGGTTCGACATTTTCGTCCCGCGGCGGT
The DNA here is from genome assembly GCA_021782435.1 of Pseudomonadota bacterium. GTDB lineage: Bacteria > Pseudomonadota > Alphaproteobacteria > Acetobacterales > Acetobacteraceae > JAJXVA01. The sequence goes on along the minus strand of JAJXVA010000013.1, from coordinate 988 downwards.
GCTGGTTCTGCTGTTCACGCTGCTCACCGGGCTTGCGCTGCCGCTGGGGTTCGTGGGGCTTGGGCGGGTCGTTGCCCCGTTCGCGGCGAATGGCTCGCTGCTGCGCGCGGATGGGCAGGTGATCGGCTCGCGCCTGATCGGGCAGAACGTCACCGAGCCGGGGTATTTTCATCCGCGTCCGAGCGCGATCACCACCACGGACGCCAAGGGCAATACCGTGCCGGACCCGTATGACGCGGACAATTCGGGCGCCTCCAATCTGGCGCCGACCAGCAAGGCGCTGATCGAGCGGGTCAAGGCCGCGATGGCCGCCCTGGGCCAACCGCGGGTTCCCGCCGATATGGTGACGACCTCGGCGAGCGGGCTCGATCCGGATATTTCGCCCGAAAACGCGCTGCTGCAAATTCCCCGCATCGCGGCGGCGCGCGGCCTGCCGCCGGCTGCGCTGCGGGCGCTGGTGGCGGCCCACACCACTGGCCGCGCGCTCGGGCTGTTCGGGGCGCCGCGCGTCAATGTGCTGGAGCTCAACCTCGCGCTGGCGACGCTGCGCCGGAAATAGGGCGGGCGGCGCGGCCTTCCATTGCGCGCCCGGCCGGGTGGCGCGGCGGGCGGCGCCTTTTCTTTCGGCCGCCGCCGCGCCATTTTGCTGCCATGAGCGAAGCCGGCCGGCCGGACCCCGATGCGCTGCTTGCCGCCTTGCGGGATACGCAGGCGAAGCCCGCCGGGCGGTTGAAGATATTTCTTGGCGCCGCGCCGGGCGTGGGCAAGACCTGGGAGATGCTCAACCAGGCGCGCCGCCGGCAGGCCGAGGGTTGTGATGTTCTGGCCGGGGTGATCGAGACCCATGGGCGCGCCGAGACCGCGGCGCAGCTGGGTTTGCTGCCGGTGCTGCCGCGGCGGCCGGTGGCCGATCGTGGCCAGACCAGAGCCGCATACGACCTGGAGGCGGCGCGGGCGCGGCGCCCGGAGCGGCTGCTGGTGGATGAAC
>JAJXVA010000180.1 GCA_021782435.1 Pseudomonadota bacterium | reverse complement strand
CCGGGAGGGTTCCGGGTGGTACCGCGCTGCCAGCGGCGCTGCGGGCGCCGCCACCCGCGCGGCGCGAACGTGTTCTGGTTCCCCTCGTTCACAACCGCGTCCGCCTTCCGGTTGAACGCTCGCCGGGAGAACGGGATCGCGCTCAGGTCTGATGTTCCGGGACAGTGAGGCCGGCGAGGGCGAGGGCTTCGGCCTGGCGGGACCGCAGATTTTCCTCGGAGAAATCGGCGATGATTTCGCGCAGCATGGCCGACCAGTTGAGCTCGGCGCGGAGGCGGAGAAAAACGCTGCCAAGGCCGATGGCGGAGCGATCGAGTAGAACGAATTCCCGTGGCGGGCGAACACCACCGGTGCGTTTGAGGCCGGCATGAACCTCCATGGCCACGTTGCGGCCATGATTGGGATCCTCGAAGCGCTGGATGGGACGAATGGCGTCCTCGAGCAGGGGTTCGTAGAGAAAGCGCGCCCAGGTGTTGAGCACCTGGAGTTTCTCCGCCGTGACCTCAGGGAACCCCCAGAGCTGGTAGGCGTGCATCGCCTTTTCGTCATCACGGTCGCGCATCGCCTCGTACAGCATTATGACACCACTGACGAAGCGGGGCGGGAATACGCGGATGGCACCGAAATCCAGCAGATTGATACCGCCATCGGCACGAACCTGATAATTCCCTAAATGAGGATCACCATGGATCACGCCATAATGGTAAAAGGCGGTATAATAGGCACGGAACAGTGCCGCGGCCATGCGATTGCGCTGCTCCTGGCTTGGGTTTTCGGCAAGAACCTCCTGAATTTTACGGCCATCCAGCCAGGTCATGGTCAGTAGCCGGTCGGTGCAGAACGCCATGACCGGGGTCGGCACGGTGACATCGGGCTCGGCCCGCATCATGTGGTGATAGAGACGCATCTGCGCGGCTTCGCGCGTGTAGTCGAGTTCCTCGCGCAGGCGCTCGGCGAGCTCGGCATAGACATCGTCCTGCTGGATGGTGGAATCGAGCTTGCGGTAGACGGAAAGTGCGAGGCGCAGCTGGCGCAGATCGGCCTCCACGGTGCTGGCCATATCGGGGTATTGCAGCTTGCAGGCGACGATCCGGCCATCGGGCAGGGTGGCTTTATGCACCTGGCCGAGAGAGGCCGCATGGCTGGCGGTATGGGAAAAATCGGTGAATTTCTTTTCCCAGCCTTCGCCCAGCTCGGCGCGCATCCGGCGGCGGACGAAATTCCAGCCCATCGGCGGCGCGTTGGATTGCAGGTTGGCAAGCTCATCGGCGTATTCCTCGGGCAAGGCGTCGGGTATGGTGCTGAAGAACTGCGCCACCTTCATCAGCGGCCCCTTCAGCCCGCCCAGAATCTGCCTCAGGTCTTCGGCGTGGCGCTGCTTATCCGTGGCAATGCCGAGCCGGGCGCCGGCCATGCGCGCGGCAATGCCGCCAACCGCGCCCGAGGTGCGGGCCATGCGGCGGATTTCGCCAAAAAGAGTGGGTCCATCATCGGGCATCAAACCGCGCCTTCAAGTTCGTCGATGAAGCCGGAAATGATATTCAGGCCACGCGACCAGAACGCCGGGTCGGCCGCATCGAGGCCGAACGGCGCCAGTAATTCCTGATGGCGCAGCGCACCGCCGGCACGCAGCATATCGAGATATTTACGCTGAAAATTCGGCGCGCCCGCTTCGTATTCGGCATAAAGCGCGTTCACCAGGCAGTCGCCGAAGGCATAAGCATAGACATAGAACGGCGAATGTATGAAATGCGGAATATACGCCCAGAACACATCGTATCCGGGGGCAAACGTGAAGGCGGGTCCAAGGCTTTCGGTCTGCACGCCGCGCCATATTTCACCGATCTGTTCCGGCAGTAACTCGCCCGTGCGGCGCGCCGCGTGGACGCGCTGTTCAAACTGATAGAAAGCCACCTGGCGGATGACGGTATTGAGCATATCCTCAACCTTGCCGGCCAGCAGCAGGCGGCGCTGCGCGGGGTCGGACGTCGCGGCCAGCACTGCGCGGAAGGTCAGCATCTCCCCGAACACGGAAGCGGTCTCCGCCAGCGTCAGCGGCGTTGCCGACAGCAGATAGCCCTGGCTGGCCGCCAGCACCTGATGCACGCCGTGGCCAAGCTCGTGTGCCAGCGTCATCACGTCCTCGGTGCGCCCGTGATAATTCAGAAGCAGATACGGGTGCGCGGAGGGCACGGTGGGGTGAGCAAACGCGCCACCGGCCTTACCCGGCCGGGGCGCGGCATCGATCCAGGCATTGTCGAAAAAGCGGCGACCGATCTCCGCCATTTCCGGCGAGAACTCGGCATAGGCATTCAGCACCCGCGTTCTGGCCTCGTCCCAGGAAATTTCCGTCGAATCCTCGCCGGGTAACGGCGCGTTGCGGTCCCAGTGCTGCAACGTCTCGAGTCCCAGCCATTTGGCCTTCAGCCCATAGTAACGGTGCGACAGCCGCGGATAGGCCGCGCACACCGCCGCCACCAGCGCATCGACCACCGCATCCTCGACCATGTTGGCCCGGTTGCGGCTGGATTCGGGGCGCGGATATTTCCGCCAGGTGTCGATGATCTCTTTATCCTTGGCCAACGTGTTGGTGATCAGCGAAAACAGCGGCAGTTTTTCCGTGAATGCCGCGCCGATGGCGGCGGCGGCGGCGGCGCGGGTGGCGCGGGAAGGGTCCGAAAGCCGGTTCAGCGCGGTATTTACAGTCAGGGTTTCGCCACCGAGCGCTACGCGCATACTGGCCAGGGTCTCGTCGAACAGCCGGTTCCAGGCCGCCGGCCCCGTCACTTCCTTTTCGTGCAGCAGGCGTTCCAGCGCGTCATCCAGCTGGTGTGGGCGAAACACGACCAAATCCCGCAGCCAGGGGCGCCAGCGTGCCAGGGCGGGGTCAGCCAGCCTCGCGTCCAGCACCGCGTCCGGCAGGCGGTTGAGTTCCAGCGTGAAGAACAGGGTATGGCTGGTGATCGCGGTCACGCGCTCGACCATCGACTGATAAAACTGCCCGCGCGCCGGGCTTTCCTGGTCGGCCGCATAGAACAGTTGGGCAAAGCTCATCACCCGCCCAAGCGTTTCCTCGATCGCCTCATAGGCGCCGATGGCGGCCGCCAGCGCGGCAGGCGCCAGCGTGGCCAGTTTGCCGGCATGGGTGGTCTCGAAGGCTTCGGCCTCCGTCGCCGCCCGGGCAAGATCCGCCGCGAGGCGCGAACAGTCGGGGCCCGCATACAGGTCGGCCAGGTTCCATTCCGGCAGGTCGGGCGGGGTTACGCTGCCGCCGGCTGGGGCCGGCTTCTCCTGGGCGGGATGGCGGGGCATGGGGTGGGTTTCCGTATGGTGTTGCTACCCAGATAAGATGCTGGCACGAGAGGTCAAACCTTGAAGCGGTGGCCAGGCCGGGCAGGCCAGGATGCGGCCGTGTCGAACATGGGGAGACTCGTCCGGGATGGACCCGTTCAAGCGCTGGCCGAACCTGGCCGCAATGATGCTGGGCTTGGGGGCGGAGCGCGGCGAGCGGCCGATGTTGCGCTATTTCCGCGATGGCCGATGGCAGCGTATGGGCTGGGGCGAGTTCGCCGCGGCCGCGGCGAGCGTGGCCGACGCCCTGCGCGCGCGTGTGGCGCCAGGGGCACGTGTCCTGCTGGTCTCCGACAGCCGCCCCGAAATCCCCATCGCGAATGTGGCGCTGCAAGCCATCGGCGCGGTGCCGGTGCCGGCCTATGTGACCAACCTGCCCGCGGACCATGCGCATCTGCTGCGCGATTCCGGGGCCCGGGTGGCCATATGCGCAACCGCCGCGCTGGCGGCACGGGTTCTCGTTGGGGCCGCAGAGGCCGATGGGCTGGATTGGCTGATCGTGATGGAACCCTTCACGGGCACTGGCTGCGAAATCACCCCATGGCATGCGCTGCTCGACCGCCCCGGCACGCTGGGTCCGATCCGTGAGGCCGCGGGGCAAATCGGCGCCGAGACGATGGCGGTGCTGATGTACACGTCCGGCACGGGCGGCGCGCCCAAAGGCGTCATGATCCCCCACCGCGCGATACTCTCGAACTGCCAGGGCGCGGCCGAGGTGGTGGCGCCGCTCAACCTCGCGGGGGAGGCCTATCTTTCCATCTTGCCCCTGTCCCACACCTACGAATACACGGTCGGTCAGTATATTCTTCCGGTCATGAACTGTGAGGTGGTGTTCGCCCGCGGGGTCGAACACCTCGCCACCGACATGCGCGAGGTGCGGCCGCATGTCATGACCGTGGTGCCCCGGGTGCTGGATGTGGTGCGCGCCCGCGTGATGGCCGAGGTGGCGCGCGCGGGGCAAAGGCGGGCGGCGCTGTTCCACGCGGCGCTGGCGGCCGGGCTGCGGCGCCTCGACGGCAATCCGACCCTGGCCGACCGAGCGTTGCTGCCGATATTCGACCGGCTGGTATTCGCCCGGGTGCGGGCGCGGTTCGGCGGGCGGATCATTGCCATCGTTTCCGGCGGCGCGCGGCTGGACCCGGATGTCGGGCGGTTCTTCGGCGCGATCGGAATGCGCATTCTGCAAGGCTACGGCCAGACCGAGGCCGGACCGGTGATCTCGGTCAACCGGTTGGACGCGATCCGGGTGGCGACCGTCGGGCCGCCCTTGCGCGGCGTGACCGTAAAAATTGCCGATGACGGAGAAATCCTGGTGCGCGGCCCGCTGGTCATGCTGGGATATTGGAACCAGCCCGAGGCCACCGCGGCGGCGCTGGCGGATGGCTGGTTGCACA